>NZ_JAHCDO010000056.1:0-31967 GCF_050768835.1 Bacillus pfraonensis
GGAACAGAAACTTTCAAACATCCATTTACCATAAAAAGGAATAATTATTTTTCCATGTTTCGTAGCATATTAAAACCGTAGGAGGTGATACATATGGTTAAAAAGAATAACAGAAATAATAATGAAGTATTGGTTCAAGGTGCTGAGAACGCAATTGATCAAATGAAATATGAAATTGCACAAGAATTTGGCGTACAACTTGGTCCAGATACAACATCTCGTGCAAACGGTTCTGTTGGTGGTGAAATCACAAAACGTTTAGTAGCTATGGCGGAACAACAACTTGGTAGAGGATTCATTCATTAATTTCACCTAAAGTTATTAAAGGTTACAGTAAGTTGTAGCATATATTTTTTTACCTGTATTTAGTTTATAAATTTAGATACTTCACGATAAGCATTCAAAGGTTCTGTTGCGAAGTTTTGTTAGTTTTCATTTTATCTTTGCACCAGAACCGTTTAAATGCCTTTAAACAAACGCTTGATTAAACACTTATGAAATGTATTAATATGGTTATACCTTTGCGAATGTTTTTTTGAGCTAAATTCTCATAAATAACTGTATAAAAGTAAAGTTCTTGTTTTGGGCATTTAATTTCGTTAGGCTGATGGCTACGGGGCGCGACCCTTACTTAATATTTTTTTTGTAAAATCATGTACTTTTGGATTAGATTTTATAGTATTCATTATAAATTAAAGATACGTTTCTATTAGAAACTCTCCTTATAAAGACTGTACTCCCATGGAGGAGTCTCAACCTTTTTCAGAGCACTCACTCTAATGTGAGTGCATTTTTTTTGCAGACAATGACTGGAACGCTTCTATCAACATCCAGCAAGGAGAGCGATTAGGGGGTCTGTTGCAAAGTTTTAAACGCCCCCAAAATATAGAATGAAAATACAATTGTTCCGAATAAACATTATAAAATATACAAGAACATGTATCGTATACTCATTATTTTTGGTTATTTTTCAACTTTGTAACAGAACCCAATGCAGTTATCTTGAGGTTTTGGACTAAAATGAATTTTCTAACACTTGATATTTTTTTGTAAAATCATGTACTTTTTGATTAGATTTTGTAGTATTCATTATAAATTAAAGATACGTTTTTAGTAGAAGACTCTCCTTATAAAGATTGTGCCCCATGGAGGAGTCTCAACTTTTTTCAGAGCACTCACTCTAATGTGAGTGCATTTTTTTTGCAGACAAGGACTGGAACGCCTCTATCAACATCCGGCAAGGAGAGCGATTGCGTTAGTAGAATCATATATAGAGCAAGAGACAGGCTCGATAGCTAAGTAAACTTCATACGGTTCTGGTGCAAAAAATATCTTAAACTTGAACATACTGATACTACTACTCTAAAAAAGGGGCATAATCAGTATGGGAAACCAAAATTTGTTCAAATGGAAACATTATCAGCCTGATGTTATCTTATTAACGGTAAGATGGTACCTACGGTACAACTTAAGTTTTCATGATTTGGTGGAAATAATGGAAGAACGAGGCCTATCGATAGTTCACAAAACAATTATGCGATGGGTTCATCAATATGGTCCTGACTTAGATAAGAGAATCCCGTGTCATCTCAAGCAGAACAATGACTCGTGGAGAGTAGATGAAACATACATAAAAGTAAAGCGCAATGGATGTATTTGTATTGTGCAGTCGATTCAAAAAGGAATACCATTGATTTTTACTTAAGTAAAAATAGAAATGCCAAATCAGTCAAGCGCTTTTTCAAAAAAGCCTTGTCTTTTTCGCACGTATCCAATCCTCGTGTCATTACTGTAGATAAGAATCCAGCTTATCCAGCAGCATTTGAGAAGTTAAAAGAAGAAAAAAGATTTCAGAAGGCATCCAAATAAGGCAAGTGAAATATCTTAACAACATTGTGGAACAGGATCATCGGTTCATTAAGAGGCGAGTCCTTTCTATGTTAGGGTTCAAGTCTTTTGACACAGCTCCATCCATTCTTTCGGGAGTAGAAGCCATGCATAGGATCAAAAAAGGAACAGATTGATTTACGGGATTAGTCTGCCCAAAATCAAAAAGTATTTATCCATCAATTGTTTGAGCTTGCAGTATAAGATATGATTCCGCTAGGAGTATATGCGCTTTATTCTCTTTTATTTTTGCACCAGAACCAAAAAGTTTTGTTTTTGCAAAATGAAATATGTTATGAATATTTTTTATATTGATTTGTATAGAAAAAGTAATATAAATTAGTGATGATAAATTGGAACAAATTTTGAGGGGGATTTAATGTGAAAAAGATTATGAAGAAAGCAGGCCCATTATTAGCATTATCAACTTTAGTATTTACTTCTGCTGTAGGGTGTAGTGTGGTAGGTTCGAATGAAAAAGTTGCAGAGGCTAGCAGGGCAAAAATTAAAAATGTAATTGTTTTAATTGGGGACGGGATGGGTCCTTCTTCCATGGTAGCGTACCGTTATATGAAAGACAATCCAAATACAAAAGCAATGGAGAAAACATCATTTGATCAATATTTCGTTGGAACACAAATGACATATTCAGAAGATGCGCATGAAAATATTACAGATTCAGCTTCAGCAGCAACAGCGATGTCTACAGGAATTAAAACATATAATGCAGCAATCGCGGTGGATAATGATGAACAACCAGTAAAAACAGTATTGGAACAAGCGAAGGAAAAAGGAAAAGCAACCGGTTTAGTTGCGACTTCTGAAATTACAAATGCAACGCCAGCGGCATTTGGTGCACACGATGTAAGCCGTAAAAATATGAATGAAATTGCGAATGATTACTTTGATGAAAAAGTGAAAGGTAATCATAAAGTAGATGTTCTTCTTGGCGGTGGTGTAGATAATTTTGTACGTGATGACCGGAACTTAACAGAGGAGTTTAAAAAAGCTGGTTATAGCTATGTAACAAATCGTGAACAATTATTAAATGACAAAAATGAGCAAGTGTTAGGTTTATTTGCACCAAGAGGTTTAGATAAAGCGATTGACCGTGGTACAGAAATACCTTCCTTAGAAGACATGACAAAAGCAGCAATCGACCGTTTAAAGAAAGACAAAGATGGTTTCTTCTTAATGGTTGAAGGTAGCCAAATTGATTGGGCTAATCATGATAACGATGTAGTTGCAGCAATGAGTGAAATGGAAGACTTTGAAAAAGCATTCAAAGCAGTGATTGATTTCGCAAAGAAAGATAAAGAAACGTTAGTTGTAGCTACTGCAGATCATTCTACAGGTGGTTTCACTGTTGGAGCAAATGGCAACTACAACTTTGACGCAAATGTTTTAAAAGCAGCAAAACGTACGCCAGACTTTATAGCAAAAGAAATTGCAAATGGTGCAAGTGTAGAAGAAACATTAAAAGTGAATGTTGATTTAGAGTTTACACCTGAAGAACTTGCATCAGTAAACGAAGCGGCTCTAACAAAAGACGTAAAGCAAATTGATAATGCAATTGAGAAAATCTTTAATGTACGCTCTTATACAGGCTGGACGACTGATGGTCATACTGGTGAAGATGTAGGTGTATATGCATATGGACCAGGAAAGCACGTATTCTCTGGTTTACAAGAAAATACAAACTTAGCGAAACGTGTATTTGATAGTATTGGTGGCGGTGACCCTAATAAAGGTCGCTATTAGGGATACCGCCACATGCCCATCAACTTAAGAACAGAAACAAAATGAGCTTTCGTTCAAATACACTAAAAAACTCCTAGAGTACTTTTTATCTTTAAAAATGAGCATATCAAATAAACCTAGATAAGTATCTTTTTTAAAATTATGCAGCTTTCTTTTGTTTTTTTAATCCATTATACTCATAGACAACACCCAAAATATCAAAGACAGTTTTCTTCTCATATCGATGAGATTTCCGTCCATTCTTCTGTAGGAGGTTGAACAGGCAGACTAGGATCTTTGTTATTTCTTGGGTGTTTTGCTGTATAGTTTGATATAAAATGTGTAAATGATCTTGAATCATTCCAATTGCTTTATATTCACTTAATTCTTGTTTCTTCTTTTGTAAAATTAATTGGCGCATCTTAAACATAGTAGAAGAACATAAAAAAATGGCAATGAGTTTTCCATAAACATGATATTCTAATGGCTCTTGTTTAATATTTTGCCAATGATGAATTTGAAATAGAGATTTCCAAGTTTTAAAAATGATTTCAATTTGCCAACGGAGAGAGTAAAAATCATGAATTTGTTCCATCGGAATAATCTCCCAAGGTGTATTGGTAACATATGGGTTTATGCCAGATAATCGCTTGCTTTTTTCCGAATATGTAATGCCCTTTTTACTTTCCGTATACATTTGTTTTTTCATACGCTCACGAAGTTGTTTTTCTGTTAATCGATACATAATCACCCGAGTGAATAGTTTTTTATCCTTTCCAATATAAGCGTCTTTTATTTCATAGACCTGTCCTGGTTTTAAGGTATTCATAATGTGTTCTAAATCAACTTTGATGTACTGAGACTGTTTTTTTACTGTCCCATTTCGAAAGTATTCAGGAAACTCATTTTTGATATACACCATATTATTTAATTTCAGCCGCGATATATAATATACCCCGCGTTGGTCCATTTGATCTAAATCGTCCAGTGAATAATAACCCAAATCTCGAATACAGAGGTCGCCAGGCCGTAATGTCGCTAAACATTCTGTTCCAAAGGTTTTATCATTATTCTTCCCTGGTTCAACTTGAAAATTTAAAAACTGCCCACTATGTAAATCATATTCTAATTGAATTTTTATACCCGCTGTTTGTGCACAACCACCTGACCCAGGGTACACACTAGCTAAATGTTTTGGCACTTGGAAAATCGTTGCATCTAAAATACGAATTCGTTGAAAATAAGCGATTGAAGAGCTTGGAATCACTGATGTTTCACAAATTTTACTTTTTAGCAATGTAGAGAAAATGTGTTTTAAAAAGCAAACAGCTTTTTTATTGAAACACTTATTGAGTCCTTCTGGACTCATGAGTGTTCCTGTAACAGCATGAAATTGACTACACAGTCTCACTAAAGAATCACTCGCTACTCGTTGACTAATCCAAACACATATAGTAGCTAAATCATGCCCTGAAAATTTACGTTTCCGTTGTACAAAACCTAGTTCTCTAGCGAGATTTTCCAAAAATGAAGGAGTAAGATGTTCATATAATTCTTCAGCAAATAATTGTAGTTCACTCTGAATCGAAAGATTCATAAAAAACACCATCCTTTCTGTATATTTCTACAAAAAGAATAACGTTTTTTTGTATTTAAGGGTATTAAAATCTCTTAAGTTAAGGGGGATGTATGTTGACCCCTATAGGAGTTATGTTACAATTTAATAAATTAAGAAAAATCAATTTATTCAGGTGTGACTGCATTTTATAATAAAAAAGTGTGGCTTTTTGACTTTTGGTGTACGGAGCATTATTATAATTTTCCACCAATAAAAGTTTATGTCAGAGCTACCAAGGAGAGATCATACGATGTCCGAGAAGATGCATGCTGACGAATTGGAAATTGAAGAACGACTTGTGCGTCGTTTGCTTGTCGATCAGTTCCCCCGCTGGGCAGAGTTGCCCCTTCGTAAGGTAGAGCCAGTTGGAACGGTAAATACCGTTTTCCGACTTGGCGACGAATATTCCATTCGGCTAGCGAGAAGGGAAGGACCGACGACACCAGGAGGACGCGAGTTCTTATGGCTATCAAAACTCGCGCCATTAGTTCCGCTTGAAATCCCTGTACCTATCGCTCAAGGGCGCCCCAATAACGAATACCCATGGTTTTGGGAGATACATTCGTGGCTGAGGGGTGAAACGGTGCCGATAGAGGCGATTGACGAGATTCAGGCAGCACGCGATCTCGCAGGGTTTGTCCTAGCACTGCAACAAGTCGATCCAACGGGAGGGCCGTTAGGACGCGGCATTCCTTTGGCCCAACGGGACAAGGACTTCCGATATTGGCTAGCACGATTTAATGGCGATCCCGCGGTGTCTGCTGTATGGGAGTCGGCTCTTTCTGCGCCTACATGGAACGGTCCTCCTGTTTGGCATCACGGCGATCTAGATGTACGTAACTGGCTCGTGCGTGATAAGCGTATCAGCGGTGTGATTGATTGGGAGACAATGGGCATAGGTGACCCTGCGTGTGATGTAATGGTCGCGTGGAAGTTGCACTCGCCAGAGGCGCGCGATGTGTTCCTTGATGCTATCCGTACGGACGATGCTACATTGGCAAGGGCCCGCGGATGGGTCGTATCACAGGCGGTTGCAATCCTTACCTACTATACGCCGCAAAACAATCCAATTTTGTACAATGAGGCGAAATCCTGGCTAGATCTAGTGCTAGTTCAAAAGTAATTCAGTGATTTTAAGAGTGAAACATATCTCAGTTATTCATATTCAACGGGCTTATTCAGAAAGCGAGAGAACCATAAAAACGTTATCTTTTCAAGTATTTTACTGAAAGAATAACGTTTTTTTCATTTTGGGGGAAATTCGTCTCCTTAAGTTGATGGGCATGTATGGTGACCCCTATTATGCTAATTTATATGGTTGCTATTACAACTAAAATACTCTAACTTTCCATCCATACTCCCCACCTCTTGTATCTGAAGGAGAATAGATTTTAACTTTATAATTTCCATACCCATAAGAATTTAAATTCACATTTAATTTGTAGCTATCAGCTCCAGAAGTATATACCTTAGAAGGATAAAGCGTTTTTCCATTAGGTGTATACACTTTAAATTTAAGATCAGTATTTAAAATAGTATTATCTAACCAAAAGTTAACTTCATCACCCATACTGCTGCTAATATTGTATGTTATACTTTGGCTTGACGAATCATTTGGAAAAGCAAAAATTCCATCTTCAAGAATAACCGAACTAGCAAGACCTTGTACATTAGAAACAGGATTCTTCGATTCTTCAGCACTCGCATTTGTCGTAAACATACCTAAACCACCAAATCCAATTGCAGTAGCTAGTGCAATTCCTACAAATTTTTTCATCTTTTTCATTTAAAATACCTCCCAATATTTTTTTGTAAGGTTTATTATCCTGTACAATTTACAGTTTATGATACTTCAATTAGTAGAACAATTTAATTATTTATATAATAACCATAGTTTTAACCTATGATATAATTTGCATTATCTTAAGTTTCTGTAGAATTCATATAGAAACATGACGAAGATTTTGAAATCCTGTGGATTTGACAAAACGTCTCTTTTACATACCTATGATCCTGTTGGTTCTGTTGCAAAGTTTTCTACATGAAGCTACACTCTAGAAAACAGGATCTAGGAGAATCAGACATGAGATATTTTAAAGGAAAACAATTCAAGAAAGATATTATTTTAGTAGCCGTCGGCTACTACTGTCGTTTTTCTTTAAGTTATCGCGATGTATCTGAAATCCTGAAAGAATGTGGTATTTCAGTTCACCCAACACCCATCATGCGATGGGTTCATGAATATGGCAATCTCATCTATCAAATTTGGAAAGTGAAAAATAAATCTGCGTGCTTATCTTGGCATTTGGATGAGACTTATATCAAAGTTAAGGGAGAATGGCGTTATCTCTATCGTGCAATTAATAAAGATGGACACACATTGGATATTCAACTTCGTAAAAAACGGAATCATCAAGCTGCCTATGCCCTCATGAAAAGATTAGTAAAACATTTTGGAGAACCTATGGTTCTCACTACAGACAAAGCGCCGGCATTACTTTACGCATTTAACAAATTAAGAAAACAAGGATTTTATCAAACTACCATCCATTGTACAATCAAGCATTTAAACAATCTTATTGAACAGGATCATAGGCATGTAAAGAGACGTTTTGCCAAATCTGCAGGATTTCAAAATCTTCGCCATGCTTCACGTACGATAAAAGGTATCGAGACTATTCATGCCCTATATAAACAAAGGCGAAGTCTTCAAAGAGACTCCGCCTTTTCAACGTACAATGAACTTCAACGATTATTAGCTACTTCTTAAACATTGCTCCTCATTTACCAACCTGTTTATGTTTTTTTCAAACTTTGCAACAGAACCCTAAAAACATAGGCTTACGCCTACCGCCATTCATCTCCCACCTAAAATTGGTGTTTCACACCTTCCCATTTTAGAGGAAGGAATCTTCTGTCGGATAAGCATTACACTCTTCTATAGTATGTAAGTCTTTTAAGTCCAAGTATCCTAAATCACGTGGTTCGGGTGCAAAAAATGATACATTACCAAATTCGTTTTTTTTGCACTAGAACCTGTTAATTTATATGTAGTCAATATTCCTATTGTTAATTCATTCTTTTCTATACTAATTACATATTATTTTCAGAGTGATAGTGTCAGTATATTCGAAGTTGAGAGATTCAATGCAGTTATCTCAAGATTTTGGACTAAAATGAGTTTTCTAATACTTAATATTTTTTTGTAAAATCATGTACTTTTTGATTAAATTTTGTAGTATTCATTATAAATTGAAGATACGTTTCTATTAGAAACTCTCCTTATAAAGACTATACTCCCATGGAGGAGTCTCAACCTTTTTCAGAGCACTCACTCTAATGTGAGTGCATTTTTTTGCAGATAAGGACTGGAACGCTTCTATCAACATCCAGCAAGGAGAGAGATTATGTTAGTAGAATCATATAGAGCAAGGGACAGGTTCGATAGCTAAGTAAACTTCATGCCGATAGGTACGATGACCTTAGAAGCTCTTCTTTAAGTGAAGTGTAGATGGAGGGAAGTTCACATGCCCATCAACTTAAGAACGGAAACAAAATGAACTTTCGTTCTTAAGTTGATGGGCATGGGGCATCATATCAAAAAAAGAAAATTATACGTTTAGACACAATTTGGACACAAATTAGTTGGTTCCCTGTACGTTAAGGAACCAGTTATTTATTTTACTGCTTTTTTTATGAAGTTTTTATCTCGTAATGATCTTAAATGATTAAAAATTATTATTTGTTGATTTATCATTATCTCTTTTTTTTACAACTTTGTAAGCAATCCAAATAAATAAATTACAAATTACCAGTCCGATAGAAGCTGGTAAAACGATTGATACTCCTGAACCATCACCTGCATATAAACTCCATAGAACTTTCAATATAGCAATTAAGTTAATGACAAGTATTCCATACTTCCAAGAGTGTTTCCAAAACGCATATGCTAAAGCAAACATTGTCACCGGAACCAGTGAGGACAACACAATCTTAATAAAGTTCCACTTGCCAAACAAATAATCCATTTCCATTTCCAAAAAAGCTTCCACTTTGGAATTTACTGTTGTAGGTTTTGGAAACCAAAACATACTTGTAGCTAATGCAACTAAAGTGATTATTATCCCTTTGATACTTCTTTTATAAGAAAAATAGCAAAACGGCAATAAAAATAGTGGACGAATATACCAACTCAAGATATTTTGATGTCTTTCAAACGCCCAAGTAAAAAAATCATTAAGAAAATCCACAGATAATCACCTCCTAAGTGCAGCTACATTGGTATTTGATTTAAAATGAAGAATAGCCAGTTTAATGTTAGCATGTTTTTAAACATATATTTGTAGAAACGTGTAAATGTCTATTGATATAGAAATACTCCAGGTTATTTATTGTCTTTTTATAGCATAGAAAACCCTTAGAGGTTCAGCCGAGATACATGCAATTTTAGGTTAATCACTGTAATTTATTACTATAATCAAATTTAAGTGTAACAATAAGGCATTTTACTAATAGTATTTTGTTACGGCCAATTCAACGTTTAGGATAGTTCATATTTTAAAATACAAAATGTAATAAAAACGGTCGTTTTTGTTACGGATAGTGTGGACTAACATCATTTATAAAACATATAATTATAAGGATATATACAAAGAATGATTGAATACACATTGTTTTTAGAAATTATATAGCAGAAAGCCATGAACCTGAAGATTCATAGCTTTTTTATTCAGTACGGAGATTTTATTTATATTGTTACAACTATATAACTGGAATTTAACAACATGTACACAGGCTTTAATTATTTCCTTCGGCATTACCATAGTTTAAACTAAACGAAATTTCTTTTAACGTATCAATGAAAATATGTGTAGCTGCACCTAGATATTTATCCTTCCTATAGACAATTCCCACATTTCGAGCAAGTTTAGAATTTCGTATAGGAATGATCTTTATATTAGGTTGGTTAAGATACTTTAGATAAGGGACGGGTAATATGGTGATTCCTATACCGTCTGCTACCATATTAATTAATGATTGCATAGTTGTAATTTCAAAAATAGGACTCGGAAGAAAACCCAAGTCTTTGCAATTTTTATTTATAAGTTGTCTTATAAAATATTGTTCAGGAAGTAAAATAGAAGGAGTCGTCTCTAATACTTCTAACCCTAACATATCCTGATGTGCTAATGGATGTTCAACAGGTACTGCAAAAGCCATTTCTTCAGTATATAAAGAAAGTGTTTCAAATTCATCGCCTTTTATAGGTAAAAAAACGATTCCTAAGTCCACCTTATTTTCTAACAAGTGTTTTTGAATATCCCCAGTACGTAGACCTAGCACAGAAATCTTAACAGCTGGGTATAACTTGTGAAATTTAATTAATGCGGGTGGAATAAGATAATTTTCTACTGTTAACAATGTACCAATCGAAATTGAGCCTCTTTGAAGTCCATTTAATTCATTTATTGAAGTTTTTGCCTGTTCTAATTCGTGAAAAATATTGCGAGTATACTTTAAGAGTAGTTTTCCCGATTCAGTAAGAGCTGTCTTCTTACCAATTCGATCAAATAAAGGCGTTCCAATTTCATGTTCTAATAATCTGATTTGTTGACTTAAAGATGGTTGGGAAATTCCAACTTTTTCTGCAGCTCTTGTAAAATGAAGTTCTTGGCACACAGCATAAAAATACTCCAGTTGTCTTAATTCCATTCTGAAGCCTCCTAGTTAAAGTAATGATAGTTAATGAATTGATGTTATGTAAAGCCTCAAGGATCTCATTTATTATGGTTAGCTTCTATATGAATTCTACAGCAACTTAAGGTAATACAAATTATATCATAGGTTAAAACTATAATTATTATATAAATAATTGAATTGTTCTATTAATCGAAGTATCTTAGACTATTATTTACACCGAAGGTTAATCTTATTGAGATGTATAGTTCCAAAATTAAAAATCTTTCAACTGTGTAAAATTTTGAGGAGGTTAATAGGATGAGTAATCAAAGAACAGATATTGTCAATTATAGTGAATTTCTAAAAAAGAGTAAGAAGCCTGCCATTCGAGCATGTTCTTGGAAATGGAAAGATATTTATCCCATGCTTAATGAATCTGTATCAGAAGATTTTCTTGAAAGTGGACGTGGAACTTTATCCCTCATTCATAAGGATACTGGAGATGCGTATGGTACTTCCTCAACAATGAATGTAGTAGTACAAATTTTCAAACCAGGTGAGCATAATAAGGCTCATCGTCATACGAATGTGGCTTTAAACCTAGTATTTCAGGGAGAGGGTTTTAGTATTGTAGATGGAGAGAAGATTGAATGGGAAAAAGGTGATTTATTCCTAGCTCCTCCATGGTCTGCTCATGAGCATTGCAACACTTCAGAAACAGAGGATGCGATCCTTTTCACTTTTCAGGATGTTCCGGTCCTTACTTCAATGGGTACATGGTTTTTAGAAGAACCCATAGGGAGTACTCCCCGCCACGTTGTACAGACAGAGAAAAAATAGAAGGTATTAACTAGTACTTTTTATATTTGATCTCACGTAGAATTATTTATTTAATATAAATGCCGGAGGATAAAACAAATGAAAAATTTAAATGTAGCTATTCCAACCCCCTTTCAAGAAGATGAAAGTTTGTATTTAGAGGGCTTTAATTCCATTGTTGAGTACTTAACAGGTAACGGAATAGAGTCTCTTCTTGTATCTGCTACTACAGGTGAACAAAATTCAATGAGTATTGAAGAGCGAATCCAAATTATCGATTATTTTAACCAACAAAACTTTAAACATGTTGAACTTATGTTTGGTGTATCAGCTACAACAACAAAAAATGCAATAAGATTGATTAAAAAACTTGAGGAGTCTATTTTCGATTCTATTCTAATTCAGTTCCCTCCATACATTCAGCCGACGCAAGAACAGGCTATTTCTTATATTAATGAGTTATTGCAGCATACCACAAAACATGTTGTACTTTATAACAATCCTTTTCGAACAGGTTTTGAGCTAAGTGCTGAATCATTTAGTACTCTTATTAATCAGAAGCACTCCAATCTGGTAGGCATGAAAGAAGAGAGTGATGTTAAACGTCATGAAAATACAACTTTACCAGATGAATTTATCATGTTCGCTGGGGGAGATGTAAACCTTATAGAAAAGATAATGAATGGTTGTAATGGACTTTCTAGTATGGTAGGAAATGTTTATCCAAAAGAAATTCAACAAATTTTCAGTGACTTATTAACAAATAAACCAGTGGACATTCGAAAAATAAACGAATTAATTAATAAGGTTACGAGTGGTCAAGCTGTTATAAACATTAAGAATCACTATAATTCTCTGGGCATAAAAGTAGGTACTTGTCGTTCTCCTATTCGGTAATAATACTATTTCACGGATTTCCTCATTTTAATGAAAAGAATCCTAAGGTAATCGCCAAGCAGAAAAAATAATTCAATTATTCTTTCTGCTTGCGGATACCATTACTAAACAATATGGAGGGGCTATAGCTATCATGAGGATTTTACATCAAATAGAAAAACAAAAAATGGATATAAAAATTAAAAGAAGATTACTTATTGCAGGAGTTATTTTAATTGGAGCAAATCTCAGAGCCCCAATAACATCAGTAGGGCCACTATTATCTTCTATTCGTGATAGTCTGGGTATATCTAATACATTAGCAGGGACAATTATTACAGTACCGTTACTTACATTCGCATTTTTATCCCCATTTGCTCCTAAGTTAACTCGTCGTTTTAGCATAGAATTTACACTATTTATTTCCTTAATCTTATTAATAGTTGGAATTGGAATACGTTCTTTTGGTGGGATAGGTACGTTATTTGTAGGAACTGTCTTAATTGGTACATCGATTGCAATTGGTAATGTGTTATTACCGAGTCTTATTAAACATAACTTTGCACAAAATATAGGTATGATGACAGGCATTTATGCTGTTTCTATGAATTTATTTGGAGCTATTGGATCTGGAATAAGTATCCCCATTTCTTCAACGTTAGGTTTAGGGTGGTCAGGATCCCTCGGATGCTGGGGAACCTTATCTCTTCTCACTATTTTCATTTGGCTACCACAATTACGGAAGTATCACAAAGGTTCTGTTGCAAAGTTTGAAAAAGCATAAACAGGTTGGTAAATGAGGAACAATGTTTAGGAAGTAGCTAGTAATTGTTGAAGTTCATTTTACGTTGAAAAGGCGGAGTCTCTTTGAAGACTTCGCCTTTGTTTATATAGAGCATGAATGGTCTCGATAGATACCTTTTATCGTACGTGAAGCATGACGAAGATTTTGAAATCCTGTGGATTTGGCAAAACGTCTCTTTACATGCCTATGATCCTGTTCAATAAGATTGTTTAAATGTTTGATTGTACAATGGATTGTCTTTTGATAAAATCCTTGTTTTCTTAATTTGTTAAATGCACAAAGTAATGCCGGCGCTTTGTCTGTAGTGAGAACCGTTGGTTCTCCAAAATGTTTTACTAATCTTTTCATGAAGGCATAAGCAGCCTGATGATCTCGTTTTTTACGAAGTTGAATATCTAATGTATGGCCATCTTTATCAATTGCACGATAGAGATAACACCACTTCCCCTTAATTTTGATATAAGTCTCATCCAAATGCCAAGATAATCGTGCAGATTTATTTTTCACTTTCCAAATTTGATAGATGAGATTGCCATATTCATGAACCCATCGCATGATGGTTGTTGGGTGAACTGAAATACCACGTTCTTTCAGGATTTCAGATACATCGCGATAGCTTAAAGAAAAACGACAGTAGTAGCCCACGGCTACTAAAATAATATCTTTTTTGAACTGTTTCCCTTTAAAATATCGCATTTGTGATTCTCCTGGCTTCTTTTTTCTAGAGTGTATCCTCATTTAGAAAACTTTGCAACAGAACCCTAAGTATTGCTGGAGTATTGGCATTTCTCTATTATTATTTACCGATCTTAAAAAATAAAGATTTAGACTAATGGATAGTCTTTATGGGGGAGTACCACATTAAACGTTGTGCCTTTATGTCAAATTCATACTTTCAAGAATTCGAATCTTTAAATCATAGTGTGTTTTCCTCGATATTGTCTAGGGGTCATATTAGTAACCTTTTTAAATACCTTTGTAAAATAACTCTGATCATTAAAATTAAGCCAGGTACAAATATCTGATAAAGAATATGTGGTTAATGTTAATAGCTTTTTCGCTTCTTCTATTCGCTCATTTTGTATGTATTTGCTTAAAGAGATACCAACTTCTTTTTTAAACAAATTGGATAAGTAACTAGGGTTTACACTTACACTTTCAGCAAGATCATTTAGAGTAATTTCGTTATAAATATTTTTAGCAATATAGTCTAAGCAGGCACCTATAGTTTTGGAGTATTTTTGAGTATTATATTCTTTTACACGATCCGCAAACGTACATAAAGCATCTTCTATTAATCTATTTACAGCGTACATGTTATCTAATTGCTCGAGAGTTTGTATATATAACTCGCTAAGTGAAAATGCAATTTCCGATGGGAGGCTACCTTCTATTGCATATCGGGTAGCTAATGTAATTGCAATTATGCCATTATTTTTTTGATTTCTTAGCTGATTTCCTTTGGATAAAATAGCGGCCTCCTCTTGTGGAAATGCATATGCATATTCTATGACTTTTTCTTTATTTCCTTCCTTTATAGCTGTAAAAAATTGTTTTTCCAATGATATATCATAATAAGCAGCGTTGCTTTGTCGTCGTGTAGAAATATATAAGTCAGGATTCGAAAGCAGGTAAGGAGTTTCCTCCAGTAATTTATTTCGCTCCCAAAAGATGTTTGTATCTAGCTTTTCGTTAAAAATCAAATAGTGAAAAAAAATACCTATATGAATTAAAGTGACTTTTCTAACTACAGGTACATTGTGAAAATAGGAAATCACATCTTGTGTCCTGATACCTCGGTTGAACTCATTTATAAACTTAATAACAGTATCTTTAGATACCTTTGGATATACAGATGGACCAATGATAAGTGTTCCTTGTAAATATTCGTGATCTACTATGTGGATTGAAATAAAATTTTCTAGGTAACGATTCGTCTTGAGAAAAGGGAAGTTTTTGGGATTATCTTTTTCATAAAGCTCTCCCAACTGTTCTTTTTTCTGTGAATAAAAAGGATTATAAGTATTATGAGAAGTACATTCAAATAATATCTCCTTAGTTGTAGATAGAAAATAAATGGGAATTGAAAATGCTTGATGCATTAAATGAGAAAAATATTGTAAATCAATAACCATGTTATAATTTCCTCCTGTTAAAACGATTTAAATATAGAAATATATCCATTATATAAAAATTATGAATGCAGGTTATAGAATGGATATTAAGAAATTTTTCGTCTTTTTTGGGAAAGGAGGGTAAGGGGTCATAGCGTTCTATTAATCTATCAATTCCCACCAATCCACTTTAATTTTTCTCCTTGTTCATCAATAGCAATATATCCTAAGAATGGATTTTCTTCTGTAAACGTTCCTTGTAAGTACGTCCTTATCGGAGTGACAATTACTTTTTCTAACTTTGTATTTAGAGATAAACCGTTTAATTATTTGTCTATCGTAATCTCTACTATTCGGTGAAAATTTTTTATAGTAGCTACTATTCACCATAAATTCTAATACACTATTGTATACTTTATGTTCTTCATCTTTGAATTCTCCAGATGCTCTAGTTATAGGCGTTTCACCGATTCCGTTGCAAAGTTTACGAGGACATAAAGAGATGGGGAGTATTGAGGACCATTTTTATGAAACTATTAATAATTCATGTAATGCGTTATACGTAGAAAAAACGAAGTTTGGTTGAAAACTTCATTTTTTCTATGTATATGGCATGACCAGTTACTATACCTCTAATAGTACGTGAGACGTGGTGAAGACTTTAAAATCCTAAAGAACGGGAGAATCAACGTTTCACATGTCGGTGTTCTTGCTCAATGATAGTATTGAGGTACTTGCTTGTACAATAAAAAGTATTTTTGTAAAGACCTACCTTCTTTAATTTTTTGAATACGGAAGCTAAAGAAGGGGCCTTATCTGTCAAACCGTTGGTTCTCCAAAAGATCGAACAAGTCTTTTCATAAAAGCATATGCTGCTTGTGTGTCCCGTTTTTAACGAAGTTGAATACCAAGTGTTTGTCCCTCTTTATCAATTTCTCGATATAAATAACACCATTTCCCTTTCACCTTGATATAGGTTTCATCTAAACGCCAAGATAACAATGTGTTTTTGTTTTGCTTTTTCTAAATGTGCTAGATAAGATTTCCATATTATTGAACCCAGCGCATGATAGTTGCTGGATGAATAGAAATACCACGTTCTTTGAGAATTTCAGACACGTCGCGATAACTTAAAGAAAAACGACAATAGTAGCCAACGGCTATTAAAATAATATCCTTCTTGAACATTTTCTCTTTAAAATATCCCATCTGTGATTCTCCTCGTTTTCTTTTTCGAAAATGTAGCTTAGTTTAGAAAACTTTGCAACAGAATCACTATCGATATGATTATTAATAGAATTTTCCGGGTTATTATTTCGCAATTTTATCATGTGCTTTTGAAATTGTTTCCTCATTTAAATTACTGTGTTTTATCGAATAAATGAAATATATTACTGCCCCAATAGTAATCCAAATACTAAAGTACAACCATGTTCTTAATGGTAAATTTAGCATTAAGAACACACAACATATAATTGAAATGCTTGGTAATATAGGTACAAACGGTACCATAAATCCACGTTTTAGATTTGGGTGTGATTTACGGAGGATAATAACTGATACACAAACTAGCGTAAACGATACCAAACTACCAATATTAACTAAATTAACCAATTCTTTCAAATCAATAAATCCAGCTATCACAGAGCTTCCTATTCCCGCCAATCCGATTATAAAGGTGGGTGCTCCAGTCTTCTTATTAACCTTCGCAAGTGATTTTGGTAACAGTCCATCACGACTCATCGCAAAGAATACTCGTGTTGCTGCATACATATTCGAAAAAATAACAGCCATAAGGCCAATTACAGCACCTGCAGCAATTACACCAGCGACTTTTCCTTGTCCTACCACTTCCATTACATAAGCCATTGCCTCAGGTACATTTAATTCTTTATAGGAAACCATCCCTGTCATAACAAGGCATACTATAACGTAAATAAGTGTACATATGATTAACGACGCAATTATACCGATGGGAAGATTATGTTGGGGATCTTTTACTTCTTCTGCCGAAGTTGCTAATATATCAAAGCCCGTAAAAGCGAATAATATGGCTGCTCCACCGGCAAAAACTCCACTTAAACCATATGGTGCAAACGGTACCCAGTTCTCTGGCTTTACATAGAATATACCAACCAAAATAAATAATACAATCATTCCAATTTTAATTAATACCATTATGTTATTGATACGTTTACTTTCCTTTGTACCACGCGATAACATCCATGTTAATATCAATGTAATGATTACCGCTGGTAGATTCACAATACCACCTTGCGATGGAATCGTTGATAGGGCTTTGGGTATCTCTAATCCAAAGCCATTTATTAAATTGTGGAAATACCCTGTCCATCCACCAGCGACAGCCGCTGTTGCCACAATATATATTGAGATTAACGTCCAACCTACTAAATGAGCCACAAACTCACCAATTGTTGCATAGGAGTACGTATATACACTACCTGACGTCGGGAGTGTAGAAGCAATTTCTGCGTAACATAATGCTATAAATGTACAAACAATCGCTGCAAGTGCAAATGAAAAAATAACTGCTGGACCAGCATCTTTTGCTGCTACTAATCCAGTTAACACAAGAATTCCCGTTCCAATTATCGAGCCTATCCCTAACATAATTAAATCAAATGCTCCTAATGTTTTTGTTAAGGTCTTACCTTTATTATGTTCTAACAATTGTGTAACAGATTTTTTTAAAAATAATTTATTCATATTCTCTGTATCCCCTTTAAAAATAAGGCATATTATCCTAATTTTTGTGGTATATAGTACATATATAACTAGTCCAATAAGTATCCAAACTATAAAATTTTTGTTATATCGGTAATTAAAAATCTTAGATTAATGAAAATGGGATGATATCCCATTGCCATTAATCCTTTTTATAGCTAAAGAAAGTTATTAATATCAGATAAACAAATGTAGAAAACCTTTTGCTATTCATCTATTAAAGTAAGAGTTTGCTGAGATAAAGCAAGATTATATACACACCCTTTACATGTTTGCAAAACTCCACTCTGATAATAATTAATAGTCATTAAGTGATGTTTTGTTTAATTTTTAAAGAACATGGATTTATTTCCTTTCTTACTACTAACCTATATAAATAGCCTGTAAGTAAAAGAATTTAAGCTAATAAAAAAAAACGTCATTTGAACTCTCCCTCACCTACACTTCACTTAGAGGAGAGCTTCTAAGGTGAGATCGTACCTATTAGTTTATTTAGCTATCGAGCCTGTCCCTTGCTCTATATATAATTCTACTAACATAATCGCTCTCTTTTCTGGATGTTGATAGAAGCGTTCCAGTCCTTGTCTGCCAAAAAAATGCACTTACATTAGAGTGAGTGCTCTGAAAAAGTTCAGACTCCTCCATGGGGCACAATCTTTACAAGGAAAGTCTTTTACTATGAACATATCTTTAATTTATAATGAATAATACAAAATCTAATCAAAAAGTACATGATTTCACAAAAAAAATAAGTATCAGAAAAATTCTGAAAAAGGTGTGTGATCGGTATGAAAAAGGAAAATTTGTTCAAATAGAAGCGTTATCAACCTGATATTATCTTATTAACGGTAAGATGGTACCTACGGTACAACCTAAGTTTTCGTGATTTGATGGAAATGATGGAGGAACGAGGTTTGTCTATTGCTCACACCACTATTATGCGTTGGGTGCATCAATATGGACCTGAATTAGATGAAAGAGTACGACGTCATCTTAAGACAACAAATGATTCTTGGAGAGTCGATGAAACGTATGTGAAAGTAAAAGGGCAATGGATGTATTTATATGGCGCAGTCGATTCAGAAGGAAATACCATTGATTTTTATTTAAGTGAATCAAGAGATAAACAAGCAGCCAAGCGCTTTTTCAAGAAAGCCTTGGCTGCTTCTCATATTTGTAAACCTCGCGTAATAACAGTAGATAAGAACCCTGCCTATGCTGTAGCAATTCAAGAATTAAAAGAAGAGAAACGTATGCCTGAAGGCAAGTTAAATATCTCAATAATATAGTGGAACAAGATCACCGTTTCATTAAGAAACGTGTACGTTCTATGTTAGGATTCAAGTCATATGAAACAGCCACTTCTATATTGAGTGGCGTTGAAACCATGCATATGATGAAAAAAGGACAACTTCACTTACAGGTGAAGTCTGCCCAAAATGAAGTTAGATTCATACATAAATGATTGGGAATTGCATCATAATCTACCATTGAACAGTCTATACAGGTTTCTATGCCTCTATCAAATGATTTTTGCACCAGAACCATATTTCCTGTTTAGATTATGTGGCCCTGCTTTATTGTGGGCGTTCTATTGAAAATTGAGCTCCTAGTAATGCGTAATCATTTCCTGCAAGGCGGCTTACTGGTTTCAATGCCTGTGCGTCGATGCGGCCTTTGTCATACAGATGCTCTGCGATATGGAAACGTACGATACGACCGACAATCAAATCGCATGCGGGTGCTCCGTCTGTACCCCCAAATGGAAGGATTGTATCAACGAGGCACTCCATGCGGATACTTGCCTCCTGGATACCGGGAACAGAGATGACTTCGCTCTCAATAGGTGTCAACTTAGCGAGCTCAATCTCACTTTGGTCCGGAGGGAGATTCGCGGCTGTCTCATTAATGGCATGGATATAGGATTCATCTGAAATATGGATAACAAATTCTCTCTTGCATGCCGCATTCCGTGCGGTATCCTTTTGGAGGCCTCCTTTTCTTTGTACAGAAACAGATACCATCGGAGGATTTGCTGTGACTATATTAAAGTAACTGTATGGCGCCGCATTCAATGTGCCGTCCCCTGCAAGGGTGGTCACAAAGGCGACAGGCCGCGGGATAATGGTTCCTGTAAGCAGCTTATAATTCCCCCGTTCACTTTCGGTGTTTGGATCAATAGAAATCATAAAATCACCACTCTCCTTGTTAACCATTTAATGTATCCCTCGATTTCGTCACACTAACCTTACGAATATCTGTGATTTTCAGCCATATTCCCCCAATAGAGATAAATACAGACAAGATTATAAAAGGAACCTGATATCCGTGAAAGAAGTCTACCAATAATCCAAACAAAGATGGAGCTAATACAATAAAAATTTGATTCAGTGTCAGGGCAAAACTAACTGTTAGCCCAATAAGACTTGGATTAGCTCTTTCAGAAACTAAAACGATAAAGAGGCTATACCATCCAATCGCAAAAAAACCGATAACAAAGCATAAGATACTAATCCCCCATGTAGGTAAATAATCTAAAGAGAATGTCAGGTTTATCAACATTATTACTGTTAAGACAATTGTTATAAATAATGGATTAACCCTATTGCCTTTAAAAAAGTAGTCACTAATCCAAGCTAACGCGATTCTACCAACCATTCCCCCGATTAATGCCGTGCTCAAGAAAAAACCAGCTAAATTAAGACTTATGTTAATAGCATTTGTTAGATAACTCATCAGGTGTGCCACTATAATCATTTGTAGAGACATCATTGTAATTCCAATAAGAAAAACAGGATAAAGTTTAGCATTATTTTTTATTTTATTTATTTTATCTACAAACCTGTACGTCTCTCGCTTACTTACATTAGTTTGGTAGTCCCTATACAAGATTAAGAATATCACACCACCTAAAATGGCTACTACTGCTTGTGTGATTATTGCAGATGATAGTCCATATTTATAAAAGAAAAAAGGCAATGCAGCAGAGGCTAATGCTCCCCCAATAGGTATGCCTGTTTGACGCACTCCCATTGCGAGACCTCGATTTTTATTAGGAAACCACTTTATAATTGCACTGCTTCCACCTGGCTGTGCAGTTCCATACCATATACCTACAAATGTCAAAATAACTAAGAGGATTAAGTATTGATTTGTAGCATTGGCAGAGAGAACACTAAGTCCGAGGAAAATAGAGCCCATTCCAACTATCCACCGTTCACCATACCTATCCATAAGATTTCCAAAAACAAGCATTGAGAAAATCGGACCTATATTAACTGCTGAAACAATTAGACCTGTTTCGAATTGAGATAAGCTGTACTCTTTTTGATAAAAGGTTGCCAAAGGCCCCATACCGTATGTCACAAAAGTAGCACATGTCTGTGAAAATGTTGCTATTAAAAGGATTATCCACTTGTATCTTTCTCTTTTCCTTACCTCATGTATAGTAATCATAATTTCCCGTTCCTCCAGAAGTTAAAATAGAGATACACAATAATTAATTTGCATATGTATTTATCAATGATTTAGTTGATTGTACAAAAAAAGCAAGAAAAGACTGCAATTATTATAAAACTAAATTGCAGTCTAGCGATTGCACTATGCGAACACTGGTTCAAACACTCGTTCTTTCACCTGATTCAAATTACGATGATTCCATAGATTAGGTGCAACGATTACCCGCTGTACCCATCTATACGGATTCCCATCTTCATCTATACTCGGACTAAAAGCGTCCCTAGAGTGTAAGGTAAAGCGATTATCAATATATACAAGTCGTCCTGGATTAACATCAATGCCAAATGAAGCCTCACGTATGGCATTATAGAAGTTTTGGAATGCTATAGCAGCTTCATTGTTAACAGGTAGAACCATGTCAGGATAGAATACAGCAGCTACCTCTGGAAAATTTGTATTTCCCTGTATAAGTGGTACAGGTTCAGTTTGTTGCAATTCCCCTGGTATTGCTGATCTCCAACGATATGGAACCTTTATCTGATACAAAGGTTGACTAAGTTTCTCAACATCGTCTTGAGACAGACGTTTCAATGCTTCACGTGCATCTGAAAGACGAGTAAGAGGACCTTTTGGATCGTGTCTTACCCCAGTCAAGACTAAACCGAATGGTGAGTAATTTCTATCTCCCATAAACTTTAATGCAGCATTCTCAATATGGAAATCTAGTTCGACTTCCGAGCCTAATCCTGTATATTCTTTCTTAGCTTCAACAGATGGGATTAAATTGTTTACAATCTCATGCCCCTCATGTAGCATAGAATATGGTTCCCCGATTAGAGCTCCAACTGCAATAGCCAGGTTCTCACTAATAAAACCTGACTTGGCCTCAGGTGTATAGGTTTGCGGAAGTGGAGTTGTGACTACTTTGTCATCTACTGGCAGATTCTCAATTACAATATAAGGCATTGGATTTAGGGAGGCCTTTTGCTCATTTAAGCACTCAATAATTCGACGTGGCATTGCTCGAAGAGCTGCCATCCGGACCTCGGTAACATATGACGTAGATCCTGTAGGATCATACTTAATAAGGCTAAACTCTTGCCGCAATATCTCCCTTTCATCATCACTTAACTTAAAAATATAATTTGGATCCATAAAACCTTCTTCCCCTCTCACTATCAATCTTTCATAAGCCTGTTAATTCCTTAGAAATAATACAATGAGCACCGCAAAGCCAATAATTAAACTAAATAACACTCACCAAATTATAATAGCTCAAACTTTTTTGGAAGTAACCGACCAATTGAGAGAAATTTCAACCGACCAATTTTTGGAGATATAAATTATGTATAATTTCAATTAAACAGATTTTACTACAGTTTCAAAAGTTCTTCAGCCAACACTACAATACCTTCTTCAAGTTCTTCCATAGAAGCATAAGAAAAGGAAAGACGAACATAACTATGACGATCCTCATTATATATTGAGCCAGGATGGATTAATATTCCTCTATTAAGTAATCTAAGATATAAGTGGCGTACAGAATTGTATTTGTTAAGGTTAACCCATATAAAGAGTCCACCAATAGGAACTTTCCAACTGGCTATATCACCTAGATGCTTTTCTAACATGTAAAGTAAGAAGTCTCTTCTTACTCTGAGTTTCTTACGAATCTCCATTAGATACTCATTATATAATTGACCTTTTAACCATTCATGGGCGATGTGTTGGGGGAAAATGCTGGCCCCATGATCCAACTGCATTTTAATGTCAGCTAGTCTTTCAATAACTGGCTTGTTTGCCACTATCCAACCAATTCTAAGCCCTGGACTAAGAGATTTAGATAGGCTTCCAACATACAAAACCGAATTGCCTCCCTCCATAGATTTCATTGGTGGCGGAGGTGGTTCGTCAATCCACAGATCCCGATACACATCGTCCTCAATTAGAGGAAGTCCTTGTATTAAACACATTTCCAGTATAGAATTCCTCCTAGAATGAGGCATGACTATACCTGTTGGATTATGGAAAGAAGGAATTGAATAGATTGCATCACGATTTTTGTACTTTCTTGTATTACAAATTTTAAAAGGAATCATCCCCTCTTCATCCATCGCTACACCCCGTAATTGGATACCAACAGACTGAAAATTATACCCAGAATATAGATATGATGGTGTACCTAAAAATACTGTTGATCCCTCTTCTAATAGTCCTAATGCTATGAGTTGTAACCCTTGAGTAGCTCCTGATGTCACAAGAATGCAGTCTGGGGATGTATCAATACCATAATTTTTAAGATGTTTTGCAATGGACTCTCTTAAGGGGAGATATCCCTTTTGATCCTCATAACCCAAATAATTCAAATTCTCTCCTACTAATCTAGTTATTTCTCTCATTTGATACTTTGGAAAGAGCTCAGCAGCTAGCTCTGCCCTACTAAGCTGGATAAAGTTAGAGTCTAACTCCAAATTATTGATAGTTTTTAGAAATGGAGGACTTTCTTTATATATGGCATTCTTAATACGAAAATCCCAGTTTACTCTGTTACCATTGGTTAGAAAGGTATTTATGTTAGTAGTCACCCTTGTAGCTGATCCCTTCTGTCCTTCAATAAGCCCATAAGACTTTAGATCCTCAAACACATTTACTATAGTACTCCTATTTACATTCAATTCCTCAGCTAACTTCCTCTGAGGAGGTAGCTTATAACCAGCTGGCCATTCTCCAGTGATAATTCTTTCTTCTAAATAATGAAAAATTTGTTGGTGGATGCTTTTATCTGAATTTCTCTTTGGTTTCCAACTTATAAGAACCATTATGTATTTACACCTCAACGAGTTAATTTACTGTATTATTGGCACGTCTGCATTAAAATACAAATTAGGTTATTCATTCCTCCTGTTCTCTCTATATTGTAAGAACATCCGGATATAAAGTAAAATGAATAATATGTATATAATTCATCAATAAATTTGATAACAGGAGAGGGCTATATGGACATAAAAGATTTAATTGTTTTTCAAAAGGTGGCAGAAGAGGGGAGTGTATCAAGAGCAGCTAAGTCACTAAACTATGTACAATCAAATGTGACAACAAAGATTAAACAACTAGAACATGAGCTAGGAGTTTCTTTATTTTATCGAAATGGAAGAGGGGTTGTTTTAAATTCAAACGGTAAAATATTATTGGAACAAGCTCAACAAATCTTACATTTGGTTGAACAATCCGTAAAAATTGTACAAATTAATGAGTCTACTCCGGTTGGTACGGTTACCATTGGATCCATCAACTCAACCGCTGCAGTGCGGTTACCTCTCATTCTAAAGCAATATTATAAGCTGTATCCCCAGGTAGATTTGGTAGTAGAGACACATAACAGTGCAGAATTAATAAGACAGGTCTTAAGCCGAAAGTTAGATGGAGCGTTTGTAGCAGGTGAAGTTTATCACCCAGAAATAACTTCCCTTTTATTTCAAGAGGAAGAGTTGGTTATGATTAGTCATAAGGACTTTTCTTCACTTGAAGATTTGGGGCAGTTTAATATGCTGGTCTTTGGTGATGGATGCCACTATCGGGACGCATTGGAAAGTTGGATGGAAGAAGAGGGAATCTATCCAAAACGAATCCTTAAATTTGGTACAATTGAGGCCATTATGGGTTGTGTTAAAGCGGGAATGGGGATAGCTGTTATGGTTCAATCCGTTTTAAAGGACCATCAGCAATCCCTAAATGTAACACCTTTGCCAGAAAAGTATGCAAAAGTTCCTACACATTTTATTATGCGAAAAGACGTATTGCTTTCTGCCGCTTTTCGTAAATTTGTAGAGCTTCTGAACCTAAGTATCTATTAGATACAACTAATACACTCATGCATAATCCACTGCCTATAATGAGACGTTATGTTAACCGAGCATGTATAGGATATACAACCAAAAAACACCGCACATCACTTTTTAGAAATGGTATAATAAGGAAAAAGTGATGGGATTCAATGAATTTTCTCATGCAAGTTTTTGATGCTATATTCAATATACTGTATACGTTTTTTTCAAAAGGAATTTGGATAGTCTTGTTCTTCTTTTTCTTGAATAAGTTGTACGAAAACCAAAGATTGGCGGCAACATCACGTGTGATTACTGCCGTTCTTCTTGGAATTTATCTCCTATACATTATTTTAAGACCACTATATCACTCTTTTTGATAGGGAGGGGTTTGCTTTACATTAGGAGGTGGGAAAATGGGGTTTAATTGGATACAACTTATGTTTTGGCCTTTTATGATTGCTTCAATTATCTCTTCACTGATTGGAATATATTTCAAAAAATATATTTTCTAATCATTTCTGCAGTGCTAATGGTGCCTACATCGTTATACTTAGCTGCTCTACCTAGATTTTTTATATGGCCTTTAATCTTCCCATTACTTTACACATGTGCAGCAATAGCATTAAAAAAGCAAAAAAATTGGTTATCAATTCTATTTTCAATACCCGTTTATTTATTGATTAGTTGGCTTGGATACATAGTACTTAATCAAGAATCAATTAGTACTGAGACTGTAATTCAAGAAAAACAAATAGAACCCTAAAAATAACTTCCGCTAACCAAAATTATGTCTACCTGACATGTATAGGGTGTACAGATTGAAATTTGCAAATAATCAATAGATATTCAGTATGATATAAGGTGGGATAGGATAAATATTGCATGTAGAGAGGGAGATTAGTTTGAAAGAATATAAGATAATCTTATTTGATTTGGATGGGAGACTATCTGATCCTAAAATAGGAATAACCAAATCAGTTCAATTTGCACTTGAGAAGATGGGTATTCTAGAACCTAACCTTAATAAACTTGATTGTTTTATTGGACCACCATTACAAGAATCATTTGATTCTAGTACAAAAATCATTTGATAGAGGCATAGAAACCTGTATAGACTGTTCAATGGTAGATTATGATGCAATTCCCAATCATTTATGTATGAATCTAACTTCATTTTGGGCAGACTTCACCTGTAAGTGAAGTTGTCCTTTTTTCATCATATGCATGGTTTCAACGCCACTCAATATAGAAGTGGCTGTTTCATATGACTTGAATCCTAACATAGAACGTACACGTTTCTTAATGAAACGGTGATCTTGTTCCACTATATTATTGAGATATTTAACTTGCCTTCAGGCATACGTTTCTCTTCTTTTAATTCTTGAATTGCTACAGCATAGGCAGGGTTCTTATCTACTGTTATTACGCGAGGTTTACAAATATGAGAAGCAGCCAAGGTTTTCTTGAAAAAGCGCTTGGCTGCTTGTTTATCTCTTGATTCACTTAAATAAAAATCAATGGTATTTCCTTCTGAATCGACTGCGCCATATAAATACATCCATTGCCCTTTTACTTTCACATACGTTTCATCGACTCTCCAAGAATCATTTGTTGTCTTAAGATGACGTCGTACTCTTTCATCTAATTCAGGTCCATATTGATGCACCCAACGCATAATAGTGGTGTGAGCAATAGACAAACCTCGTTCCTCCATCATTTCCATCAAATCACGAAAACTTAGGTTGTACCGTAGGTACCATCTTACCGTTAATAAGATAATATCAGGTTGATAACGCTTCTATTTGAACAAATTTTCCTTTTTCATACCGATCACACACCTTTTTTAGAATAATAGTATCAGTATGTCCAAGATTTAGAGATTATTTGCAATTTCCCTGAAGTTTTTGCACCAGAACCGTTAATAAGATTAGTTCAGGCTGATAGTGCTTCCATTTGAACAAATTTTCTTTTTCTATACCAATCACGCACCCTTTCTAGAGTAATAGTATTAGTATGTCCAAGATTTAGAGATTACTTGCAATTATCTTGAAGTTTTTGCACCAAAACCAAAACCCCTTATGCTCTTCTGGCTATGTTCAAATCTTTAAACAAAAAAGAGACCTAATTTAGGTTTTGCTCGTTGTTTTACACAATTTTTGTAAGTTTATTGTAAGAAAAATGAAAGTTTAGAGAAAGAGTAATCTTATAAGATGAACTTGTTTAAAAAAATGAGATAAGGAGATGTTATAATGTTTAATAAAGTAATAGTAGGAACCTTGGCAGCAGGGATTATACTTTCTGGTGCTGGAAATGCATTTGCAGCAGAAACAAGTACAGTAAGTAATTATTCTAATAATGTAGTAGAAAAAAGTATTAATAGTGTTCAAAGTAACGCTTATGTTGATGTTAGAGTAACAAGTAGTGGTAAAGTTAGATTTTATGCTAAAGAGTTAAGTAATAATTTTACAAATAAATACTATGATGAAATTGTTTTTACAATCGAAAGTCCTAGTGGGCAAGATTTTTTGAGTAATCTTGATTGGAATCAAGATATAATCTCTGTAACTCCAAATGAAAATGAAAGAACAGGAAACATTGCGCGAATCTCAGAGGATAAAGAGTATATCCTTGATAAGATCTACAGAATTTATAATAAACTTGGATATTCGATGCCTGATACAGTCACTATTTATGCATATGCAAAACCAGCAAATGATGATAAATATTGGCCTTTAGAATCATTCGAATTAGATATGAACAAACTATATTGATTTAAAAATGATGAGTTAAGAGATTAGTTCTTTTAATAATATAGATAAAAAGTAGACTGATAATTAGTCTACTTTTTTGTTAACATAAAATTCGTTATGGGGAGGACTATAAAATTTTAGCTTGATAGCGATGTGGCGGTACGCCTATATAAACGAAACCGAAGTCTTGGCTCAGACTTCGGTTTTTCGACATACAATGAATTATAGGAGCTACTAACAATCGCGTAAAATGTACAACTTTTTGTTGGCACTACTTAACCTTAACAAAACTTCGCAACAAAACCATAAAAAAAAAGAATCCTTTTAAGGATTCTTTTTTTTTTATTTATTATGCTTAATAGCAAATCTTAGAAGAGAGACAAGACTGACTATATAGAAGGGAATAATAATCCAAAGGTTATGGTCAGTAAGTCCATTAGCGTTGAATTCATTTATTATTGCAAACAGTATACCACCAAATGCTATAATAAATAATGAAAATAATAGATATTTTTTATTGAATTTTTTACCTAGCAACTTGTATATTGCTCCAATGATGATAAGGAGGACTAGAAATATGCTGATTTCAATTAAAATTAGCATCGTTTTTTATCACCTCCTACTTGTCTGAAAAATCATTATCTTTTGTTAGCGTAAACTGCCCATCTAAACCAGTCAATTGTTAGTACTGTTCCTCTTGAACTAGTATTATCACGCAATTCTGTATATGTGTAATAATGACCTACTGACATTAGAACTGATATTGCTGAAGCGATGTTTTTCCATATCCGCAGGATTTCAAAATCTTCGCCACGCTTCCCGTACCTTGAAAGGCATCGAAACCATTCATGCTTTATATAAACGAAACCGAAGTCTTGGCTCAGACTTCGGTTTTTCGACGTACAATGAATTACAGGGGCTACTAACAACCGCATAAAATGTACAACTTTTTGTTGGCACCACTTAACCTTAACAAAACTTCGCAACAGAACCAATCTGAGCATATAAATAAGGCAAAAGGAGATAATATCTAGAAAATTGTAATTAAAAATCGTATTTGGGGATAGAAAGTCTTAGAGGTAACTAGCGTTCGGTACTGAATGAACATAATGTCTTGCTTAATCTTTCAGGGATTTTTTATTAAGCGAATATCAGGTTTCTCAGAATTTTACTCCTAGTAGAGTACATGTATAAGGAGATAAAAATGTGGAATATGATTGTTTCCTATCTTCCCGATTGGAAAGTTTTTGTACAAGCTTTTATCGTATTTTTAATTCCATATATTATCTCAAGATTTTTTCATTGGGTCAATATATCAGAGAAAGAGTGGTAAGAATGAGTTGGTGGAAATCAAAGGATAACCAGGTGCAAAAAAATACCATTCAAGGAAATGCTAAACAACAAACTAAGCCTTCTCGAAACTCAGCGGTTCATTTTACGGGTGACTTCACATCAGACTTAGAACTCATAAGACAAGAAATCGGTCATAATTCTGATGTTCACTTTCGGGAGTTTAAGATTGGGCAGACGGATATTCTAGCTGCGATTATTTTTGCTGATGGACTATCAGATAAAGAGTTGATCGATAAACACATTATGAAATCACTAATGGTTAACTTTTTCGACGAATATAAAAACGAACCTTCTTTTGTGGAGGGGACCGTTTCGAAAGAATTTATTAAAAATAAAGTTCTTTCTATTAGTGAAGTAACAGAAGTCCATTACATAAAAGATTTGGTATCCAAAGTATTGACAGGTTCGACAGCTCTATTGATTGATGGTTTATTTGATGTGTTCATTCTTGGCACAACAAAACCAAACAAACGGACTATTGAAGAACCAGTATCAGAAGCATTAGTCAGAGGTCCACGGGTAGGTTTTACGGAAGTGTTAAGTGATAACACTGCACTTTTGCGACGTCATGGTGAAAATAAGAATTTATCATTAATAAAGCTGCAAGTAGGAGAACGTGCAAAAAAAGAGCTAGTTATAGCCTACATCAAAGACCTTGCTAGTCCAGAATTAGTGGAAGAGGTAAAAACAAGAATTCAGAAAATCAATATAGATAGTGTGCCTGAATCTGGTTATATAGAGCAACTTATTGAAGATAATTACCTCAGTCCTTTTCCACAAGCTCAGAATACAGAACGTCCTGATCGTGTTATTAGTGCCTTGATGGAAGGACGGGTAGCAATTTTACTGGACGGGACACCATTCGCATTAATTGTTCCAGTTACATTTAGTATGCTGTTACAATCACCAGAAGATTATTATGAACGCTGGATTCCAAGTACGCTTCTCCGCCTATTGCGTTTCTTTGCAGCTTCTGTTTCATTATTTACTCCTGCATTATATATTTCCTTTATTTCGTTTCATCCAGGGTTAATTCCCACCAAGCTAGTTATCTCTATTATAGGAACACGTGAAGGAGTTCCTTTTCCTGCTCTTATAGAAGCGTTGATTATGGAAGTGGCCATCGAAATTTTACGGGAAGCTGGGTTACGTTTACCTAAACCGATTGGACCAGCAATGGGGATTGTGGGTGGACTAATTATTGGCCAGGCTGCCGTAGAAGCAGGGATTGTCAGTCCAATTATGGTAATCGTTGTAGCTGTTACAGCTATTTCTTCCTTTACTATCCCACAATACAGTGCAGGGATTACATTACGCATTCTTCGGTTTGTAGCCATGTTTTGTGCTGCTGTGTTTGGGTTGTACGGGGTCATTCTCTTTTTCCTCTTACTTTGTAGCCATTTAGTGAAACTGAAAAGTTTTGGCGTTCCTTATACTAGTCCAGTTGTTCCTTATCGATTAAGTGACTGGAAAGATTTTATGGTTCGCATGCCGCTAAGAATGATGAAACGGCGACCAAAGATGATGCATTCAAAAGACCCTACTCGCAAAGGATAGCTTGAGCCGAAAGGAAGTGACTTTCAATGATTAGCAGACCCCAAGACCGAATTAAGACATCGCAAGCAGTTGTTATCGTCGTTAATTTTATACTTGGAACAGGAATCCTTACCCTGCCTAGAACATCTGTAGAAAAAGTAAAAACACCGGATGTATGGATAAGTGTGATTTTAGGTGGGATAATCGCGATGATTGCAGGAGTAATCATGGTTAAATTAAGTCAACAGTTTCCCGAAAAAACCTTTTATCAATACAGCCAAGAAGTTGTAGGGAAATGGATAGGGAGGTTATTTAGCTTACTTGTTGTATGTTATTTTCTTGCAACTTCAGGGTTTCAAATCCGTTCAATGGCAGAGGTCATTAGCTTGTTTTTGCTGGAAGGAACTCCTACATGGGCCATTATTATACCTTTTATGTGGATAGGTCTCTATTTGATTATGAGTGGCATTAACTCAATTGCCCGGATGTTTGAAATCATATTCCCTATTACGGTGTTTATTTTTTTACTAATTTCCTTGATGAGTCTCGGAATATTTGAGATAGATAATCTCCGCCCCGTATTAGGTTTAGGAGTTAAGCCGGTGTTAAACGGGATAAAGACAACTGCTCTCGCATATACAGGTCCTGAAATCATGTTAATCCTTTTGGTGTTTATGGAGCAACCAAACAAAGCAGTAAAAGTCATTCTAGTTGGAATTTCTATTCCGTTAATCTTTTACGTAATAACGGTCGTAATGG
>NZ_JAHCDO010000057.1:0-14783 GCF_050768835.1 Bacillus pfraonensis
TATCGATATAACTCTTCGGCAAATAAAGACAACTCTTGTTTTTGATGCATATTCATAAAAAGCACGTCACCCTTTCTCATTAATATAAGAGAATGGTAACGTGCTTTTAACTTCAAGAATAGTCCAAATCCTTAAGTTGATGGATGTGTGGCGGTATCCCTCTATAATTAAAAAGGACGAATCTTTTACTCTAAAAATATCAATTTATATTTAGGTATATTATGTGGGGCTTTATATGAAAATTGTATTTTACTACGGAGAAAATGTAATTTTACTGTTTTGCCAGTGAGGAATCTATGAAGTATGATGAAGTTATTCATCCAACTGAACAGCCTTCTTTAGTCCCTGCACATTGTGTGGGGATTTTTTCATAAAGAAAAAGCACTTTTAGGTGCTTTTTCTCTGTTTGTTCTCGCGTATTGAGATGACTATTCAAACCTTGTATTAGGGGACATGGTTCAAACAGATATATTACACTTAAAGTTTAACATTGACAGAATATACAGTAAATTGATAATGTTTATGCGGAATATTTCCAAAGTTTAGTATAGATATTTTTCACTATTACTATATTAAAAATGGATAAAGCAATGACCAAATTTAAGTTATAGTAATATTTTTTTATTTTTTGTGTTTTTATAATTACCCATTTTTTATGTGTTGTATAACTCAAATTAAAAGGGTTGATAAAGTTAAGTGTGGCAAGGGATTCGGAGATTGGGGCAGTTACACAAAATATAAGATATGGGTAACTAGAAGTTATAAAACAAGATATGTGTTGTGTATATTAGTTATAACATAATAAGGGGGAAAAGAGGGATGAAAAATGGTATGTGAAGAGTTATTAGGTGAGTTAATCAAATACCAAATACGTCAAAAGGGAAATCCAGATGTATTAAGAGTAAATCCGGATTATTATAGAATGTTACTAGAGCAGTTGGCATATCCTGAATGGCTGATACAAAGGAAGATGAACATGGTGAATCAAACATTACTAGGTATTAATGTAGAAATTACAGGGAAAATAAAAAAATTTGAACTGCAAAAAAATAAAAAGTTGGCAGAGTCGTAACCGCTTTTTGGCAGGAAATGTGCCGTTGTTTTGGATTCAACGTGATATATTTGTATTGTGAGAGTGGCAGAAAACACGGCTCACACCTACGTTTATATAGATCGTTACCAAATGGATGATGGTTGTGAGTTGAATGGATTGCCGGTTCATGTAATTCACAGCGATTTGCGTGACATGCTTTGAAAATGAGAAAGGGATTTCGCTCTTCTTTCAGTCGCTAACATCAAGACACACGGATTAACAGGGAAAGAAATACATTGTTTAGCGATTGAAATAGGCGTGAAAACACCTTAACCAAACGAAGTGAAATATGCGATACACAAACATGATTTGTCTATTAAACGATAAACAATTGAAGAAAATAAACAAACTCCGTAAAGTTTGTAATATGGGACGCTGTATGCGATGAAAGCCGCGCGTACAGTGTTAAGCGGAGGAAGAGATGGAGATAACTTCAAAGTCTTACTTATCGCAACTATAGAATAAGAGAATTATTGGAGGGGTAGAAAAGAGAAATCCCTTGACGGATCTGTCAAAGGATTTCTTGTTTACAGGAGTGTATGACTATCAAGGTGTGGTGAATGTGATAGTACCTGATGAATCAGAGGAATGTATAGAATCCACCTTTTTCACATACAACATATAAGTCCCTACTGGAGCCGGCTTCTTAGTTGTAAAAGTAAATGAACCAGTCCCTGCAAATGTACCAGAAGCGAAGGTAGTTGTATAACCATCTGGTTCCATTTTAAAGAAGGCATACGTTATTCTTTTACCAGAAACGGTTTTTTGATCAACATTAAAAGTGATATGTCCTGCATTATTCACATAGATGTAACCGAATTGTCTAGGATCAGATAAACTTGAGAAACTATAAGAGTATTGTTCTGAGAGTAATGGCGATTGTACTAGTGGTTTAATTTCTAAGGGGTTATGCACTTGTTGAGGTGACGCGGCGTGTGCCATGCCTCCAGGTAATAAAATCCCAGTCACTAATGCTCCAATAGCTAATTTTTTAAACATAAATACATCTCCTATTCTATATTGGTTATCTATCAATTAGGTAATACAACCTAATTGACATACTAAATAATACCAATTAAGAAAAGGAGATAGTGTCATATTTTGTAAGTTAACGAAAAATTTTTAAAAATATGACGAAAATATGAACAAAAATTTCATTTTGTTGAAAAGGGGAATAGATATGGAAGTTACATATACAAAGTGGCATAACAATTGCGATGAATTAACATTAGGTTAAAAATATAAAGCGAGTTTATATAAAAAAGGATGGTTGCTTATGGAAACTGGATATTTGCAACGAGCATTGTATCGTGAAGAATGTTTTACCGTAGTCTCATAAAAGAGCAGCTAGCAAAAGCTAACTGCTCAGCCCTAGGGAAAGGGAGAAAAGACTACCATCTCGGATGAAAATCTAGATGTACGCATAGTATGAGCCAAATTTAAAACTTTATTCGAACAAACAAAAAAAGAAGAGCTAGTTTCCACTAACTGCTCAGCTCCAGGGGATCTCCAAAAGGGGGGCGGAGAAAGAAATTTTAATGAGTTTTGGCTGGTTAGCCTATCTACATTATTGACGGAATATTGAGTTTTATTCAGATGGAAACTTATATTAAGTCATTTAAATTAGGATATTTGCTATCACCCATATCGCCCAGAAAAGAACTAAAGACTCGAGTGAAATCTGTAATATTTTTTTCTCCGGCTTTTGAAGTTCTTTTATTAAATCGAAAGTACAGCTAATTGCCATAAGGGTGAAAAGAATGAGTTGTATCGTGTTTGACATTTTAAATACTCCTAATATTTGAATAACTTTATTATATAAAGATTTACAAATAAGGATGTCTCATCACCAAATGGTAAGAAGTCTATACCAAGAGCAGACCTTGATATTTACGAATACTTGGTAAATCAGACGGAAAGAGCATCAATTGATTATTTACAATACATCGATGAAACTACTCTGTAAAATAAAGAATGATTAATAGTTCTCTTTCCTTACTAAGAGTTAAGAGCTTATATAATGTTACACATTATATAAATATTGGTACATCACTTAATGAAAAGTGGTGTACTTTTTTAATTTTACAGACCTCTGCATGACCCCATTTATAACAACAACACATCCTCATGAAAAGCACATTTACAGCAACAATTACTTTAGTTACAATAAGAATATGTGTTATTTTTTGAATTTTTGTTCTAATTAGAGGTGTTTAGATGAAAGGATATACAGTGAAGGAAATGGCGACCGCTTTAGGGAAACATGAAGAAACAATTAAGCGATGGCTACGCTCTGGCAAATCATTTTGAAATGTTTAAGTAGTAGCCTCCCTACTCCTTATTCAACTAAATGGCAGTATAGTTGAACAAGGAGTATTGATTAACTCTGTCGAATATGTCCTTTAGCATTTCTTCCTGGCCCACAACAAGATTGTAAAAAGATCGCCTAAAAGGGTGCTTAATTAAACAAGACCATCATTTCGATGGTTTATTTTTATGTACAGAACATCAAGTAGATTTCGGCGATTCAGTGTGAAATGTTTAAAACGACAAAAAACTTGGAAGTAAGCAAATTATCAATTGGTATTCTACAGATTTTTTTTGGAGTGGTTTCAGCTGAAGTTACAAAATAAAAAATGGGAAAGTTCGCAAAAAATATAATAATCAAATTATTATGGGGATATTGATAGTGTGAAGCTTATAATTGAACTGGGTGATTAAAAATGACTATACAAAATGAAAAGATAATTGATATCTGTGATAACCGCAGACTATTAAATAAATATTCACGTAACAGTATTCCAAGCGTAATCTTCATAGCAGGGTTAGGCGATAGCTATGAGACATGGAAAAAAGTCCAAGACCGAATATCGCAAAAAACATCAACCTTTTCCTATAACAGGTCGGGTATTGGCAGGAGTCAAGTCGCATCCGTCCCGACGACTTGCTATGATCTAGTCGAGGAGCTCAACGAATTGTTGCTAGCGCTTGAAGTGGAGAAGCCCTATATATTGGTGGGGCATTCTTTTGGTGGTTTGGTCGCTAGATTATATGCCAGCCTTTATCCACTGAACATCTGCGGTATGGTTTTGGTTGACGCTGCACCGGAATATAAAGAACTTGCCTATGAAAAGGTTCTACCCGAAAATCTGCTTGCAAGAAATAGGGAATATTACGAGAATCCTATGTTGAATAGTGAGAAGATTGATAAAATTCAAAGTTATAAGCAAATCGTTGATCATTCAAAGCAAAGTAACCTCCCTCTTGCAATTATTCCAAGAGGTTTACCTGACAATGTTGAAGAGGGATGGCCATCTCAAGAAATATTGGAAATTGAGCAAAGACTCCAAGCAGAATTCCAATGGCTATCAACGTCAAGCAAGTACCGGATTGCTAGTCGAAGTGGACATTATATTCATCATGATGAGCCAGAAGTTGTTATAGAGGAGATTATGTTAATGTTGAAGGAGATGGGGAAATGAGCGATACAAGGACTAAATTGATACTAGATTTGCAAAGAATTGAGAAGGATGAGTATCAGTTACGCGAAGGTGAGCAGCATCAAGATTTCTTACCTTTGTTACTTCAATATATTGGCGATCCTTAGCCAGAATTACGGGATAACCTGATTTATTCGATGTTTTATATGTGGATTAAGGAAGAGAATAGATTCAGTGAAGAGGAGTTACGAAGCCTCTTAACTGTTCTGACTGATGAGAACCATTTGTTCTATAGTATTGGTAGCGAGGATGATCAGTCAGTTTTTACAAGGACGTTCTCTGCCTTACCTATCGCTTTGATTGTGCAACGCCACAGACAGAATCCATTTTTTAATCAAGCGGAAATTGAGCAATTAATGCATGCGATGCTCCGTTATTATAAAGAGGAGAAGGATCTGCGAGGTTACCTTTCAGTAGGAGGCTGGGCTCACAGCGCGCCTCATGGTGCGGATGTTTTTGTCGAGCTGGTGCAGTGCGAGGAGAGCAGCGTCGCAATGCTGCGTGAGGTTCTTGTCGCTATTTCTGGCATGCTTCATAATGGTAGACACATTTTTAGCGATGAGGATGATGAGCGGTTGGTAAACATCGTGGATACGATGATTGACAAAGAGTTACTTCCACATCAAGAAATCGCTGATTGGATTAGCAGCTTAGCGCAATGCTGCAATTTGCCGAGAAGTCGCAGTCAGGTGATTGCTTGCGTGAACAGCAAGAATTTTTTACGCAGTCTCTATTTCAGAAGGGGACAAGATAGCCGAGGGAATGAGCTTAACACGGTCATACTTGGTACTGAGGCAATATTGAACAGGTTTTCTTTCAGTTAAAGGGTTAGAGGGGCCGTCCCAAAAGCCATGGAAAATTGGCTGAGGGATTTTGCCCCTTTTTATGTCAAGAAAAACAAAAAGAAACCATCCATTGGTAAAATGGAAGTGCCACCCACCACGCACAAAAGGAGAGGCAAGGGCTGCAATTAAGGCAGTTTTTTCTCATTGAACTAAAGGGCAGCATTTCTGTAAAGATTGTGAAAAAATGCTTATTGAACTAACGCATGCGTTAGTTCAATAAGGTCTAAAAATGTTGTTGTAGTAAATGAGGTCATATGTAGTACAAAAAAGGATAGATAAGGCATATACTTTCTGCTTTATCTATCCTCTTCTTTTTCGTCTATACAATGTGTAACATTATATAACTATTATTGATATACATATGCTAAATACCTATTTCTTGGTTCTAAATAAAAAGGATTAATTCCAGTGATGTTAAGTCGGATGATTCAAAAAGACCAGGACCACAAGAGGGTTTCAGAAAACATAAAATCAGCAGCAGAAAAGATGAAGAACAAGAAACATAAAATCTTAAAGGCTTAATGGATAACGGAACGATGGCGAGTAGATGGTGGGGGCTACTTACTAACCGTCGTTCCCTTATTCAGGAGATAGGTATTAAAATTTCACATACCTTATATGAATTAAAAATAACAAAATTCAAAATAGAGGGATTTACCATGACAGGTATTTACCAAAACTTAGGAGAAGGAATCGAAATGATGAAGATTCAATTGAAAGATTTGGAGAATAAACATAAATATTTGATGAAGAACATGGAAATGAATGCTCCTAAATTCAATGGGGTGACAGAGTATAGCGCAGAGCGTGTTACTGGTGGACAAGTATCCATTGACATTAGATGAGATTGCAGGTCGTCATGATCGGATTATGGAGAAGTCACAGTACTTGCAGCAGCGTATTGCGGATAAACAGTTAGTAATGGGAGAATTACGATTTGTTATGAGTAAGAAGAAAGGGTTAGAGCAATAAATTGTATATATGGGTGAAGTATTAGGGATGACATTAAAAGAGATTGTTAGTGAAGTAGGATACAGCTATGACCATATCTGAAGAGTAAGCAGTCGAATGAAAAGAAGCCACAATCATGCCGTATCTGTGACACACTGCTCTTGATTTAAAGGTGGTACACTATTATTAGTGAGAGGTAGCAGAAACTACTTATCACGTTCCAGAAACTCTAGTGTTATCTGCGAAATACCATTAGATGTTTCATGATTTTATATTTTTAGTTATTACTCACAACAATAACTAATGTAACGTAATAAGTCGGGTTCTTCTTTAAACAATCAAACGAGCAGAGAGCTTCCGCTCTTTGTTTAAGCCGATACAAACGGTCTTCCCCTCCGTTCCCAGTGTGTCGGTTCACGCAAGAAGCGGAAACTTCTTTTACAAATTTATATTTTGTATTCGTTCCGCGCTTGGAAATGATTACTATCTACTATAGGAGAGTTCTTATAGCTCTTTTTGAGCATATAGTACGCTGTATGTTGAAAGAGGATTGAGATACCTCGAAGGCTGTAATAAGCGCGACATATATTTTGGGACTTGCTCCCCGGATGACTGAGTCCAAACTCCATGGAGGATAAACGAGAAGACTTTTGCTCTTCTCCCAGTCACTATACACATATAAGTAATATAACTTTCATATGGTGTCGATGGTGATTTGGAGAAGCTCGAGAGTACCAGAGGGCTTGAATTCATCTCACATGTACCCCTTTTGTGAATGTGAATTTCTCCCATCTCTTTATAGAGCTGTCACTTCGGTGGCGGATTTTGTTTTATTCTAATAAAAGGATATTTATGGATTTTGTAGAATAAATAGGTTGGGAGAGGTGGAGAGACTATGATATATGTAGAAACGCTGGAAGAATTAGCGGTAGGAGGAGTATATACCGAGAGACAAATTTCCAGTTTGTTGCACAATAATAGAACAAAATTAATGATTTTATGCGATGATGTATCAAAATTTGGTGAATCTGAGACTGAGAGGTTTCAAGTAATAGGTAAATACGAAACATACAGTCATAAAAACGAAGATTATTCTTATCATATACCATCAAGAAAGACGATGGTATACGTTATAGAAAAGATTTAATAGCATCCAAAACGGGTGCTTTTTTCTTTGTTACATAGAAATTACTTAATAACAGGGAATTCAGACGAACATCTAGACATATATTTGTATAGAAAGGCTTTTCTAACATGTTACCCTATTTTTGGGAGGGCGCTTACTAGGGCGGCGCTCTCTTTCACATATTAAAATGGACAAGCATATATTGGAGTATGTGGTAGCGCCACTTTATATATCAGAGCACCTAATAATTGTGGGTGCTCTTTTATTTTGAACAAAATGGAAATTTGAATAGATGATCTCCTCTTTTTTTAAATAACCTTAAATATATTTGGATTTAAGAATACGAAAAAATATAGATGGTATAATTTTCTAAAAAAGACTAAATAAAGTTGATTTAGAAAAGGGGTAGAGGAAAATGTTTCAGAAATTCAAATTTTATTAGCACAATTACGCTAGACTGTAGATTATAAAATAACATTAAATCGTGTAGTTGGGATTGCATTTAATAATATTGATCAGATGCATAATGTGATTGATAATGCTATTAAGAATCTTACTTATATGTCTGATCAATGGCATGACTTAGACTCTCAATATGCGGGAGTACTGGGACATATTGATAATGCATCTCAAAAAGCTGATCAAAATAGATTTAAATTCTTAAAACCTAACTTAGATGCAGCTAAAGACAGCTGGAAAACATTAAGAACAGATGCACTTACATTAAGTGAAGGGATAAAAGAATTAAAAGTGGGACCCGTTTCTTCACAAAAATAGGGAAGTATCGGTACTTTTTTTAAGTTTTTGAACAAACATGGCAAACCTAAGTTAGACGTTAAAGTTCAATATTTCCCCTAAGTAATCGTTGACTTCTTTTTTGCTTATTTTCCAAGTATCTTTTGGATTAATTGGTTCTACATATTCTTTAAAAAGGTTCTTATATTCAGGTCTTTGTGGCATTTTATATAAGGTTTTTTCTGTCCTTGAGCAAAGAGGTGCGATACCTTTTAAAGTATAATGGTTATGCACAATAGAAGGGGCATGTGGATTTGGAGAGTACGACTCTTCTATACTTTCTAAGTCATATCTTTCTAAAAATTTTAAGGCTTCTGCTATCCATTACGGATACAAAAGAAACTTGCTAGAACAATCCATCTTTCGATTGGGAGTAGTAAGGGTTACGATGGAGGCTTTCGAAAGACACATACGTTTAGCCGAACGACCAATTTAACGATGGAGATCTATCACGTTTGTACATATTATTTACACACGCTATACACAGGTGATCCCATTCGAACAGTTAGTATTTCATTAACGAATTTAGTGACAGAAGGAGAAGAGCAAATTTCGTTGTTCGATAATGTAATACAACGAGAAAAGGAAATGAGATTAACTCGGGTTATGGATGAAATTAGAACACGATTTGGTAAAAATAGCATATTATGGGGCGTTTCCTATACGAAAATTGCAACCGTAAGATATAGAAACACATTATTAGGGGGACATAAGTCATGAATAACGCAAAAAATGCAAATATGCCGAAGGGAAGAGGGATGGTAAAATAGCAATCATTTTCCAGTATGCCGGAACAATTTGTTGGTATCTATGATTTGAACCATAAGTTTGCCAGAATGGCAAGCTTATGGTTCTTTTTGTTTGTAGCAAAGTTATAGTTCTAAATTTGAACAATTTTTTTCTTATTAAATGTCTCAATTGGGGATCGAATTATACTCATTGAAACAGAAGACGGCTTTTTACTTAAAAAAGTTAATAAGCAAGTAGTGAATAAGATAATCGGAAAATAATGGAGGAATAGAATTGCTATATTCACATGTACAGCTGCTGGATGGGAATAATCCACGGTGTAATCATTGTGAGAAGCATAGGAGAAAGTAAAAGCTCCATAAAGAAAATCGGTTGTATCCAATGGGGATAGCTGTGTTTTTAAAAAAATCGGAAAATTAAATTGACAGTTCATCTACTGTGTGTTACGATATACCTGTAATATGTTACACTGGATACCGGTACCACTGAATAATGAGGTTGTAAAAATATTTTTAAGAAAAATATTTGACACCTTCTACTCGGTGTTATAATATACATGTAATAAGTAATACTGAATAGTGTAATTTCCTAAAGGCTATTCAGTAAAAATTTGCCTCAGTACTCTGTTATACTGAATATAAGTCAGACAAAATAGAGGAGGTAGAGGAGGCTCTGAACATGGAAAACTTAACTGAAATGCTGAAAGGTTCGCTGGAGGGATGCGTGCTTGAAATCATCAGCCGCCATGAAACCTATGGCTATGAGATTACCCGCCGCCTGAACGAGCTTGGGTTTACCGAAGTCGTGGAAGGGACGGTATATACCATCCTCGTGCGATTAGAAAAGAAAAAACTTGTGAACATAGAAAAGAAACCGTCAGATATGGGGCCGCCCCGCAAGTTTTATTCACTTAATGAGGCTGGCCGCCAAGAACTTGAATTGTTTTGGAAAAAATGGGATTTTGTATCATCAAAAATCAACGTCTTGAAGTCAATCTAACTTCATAAGATATTCCGTCCGGTATTTTTGGAGTGTCTTGTTCAGTTTTATAAAAAAGGAGGAAAAATAACATGTTGGAAATGTTCAAAAAAATGATTGGTGATAAAAAAGAGTATAAGATGATGATGGCACGGGTTGAAGCCCTGCCAGAGGACTACCAGTTTGTATTTAAGAAAATTCAAAACTACATGTGGAATTTCTCAGCGGGCAACGGGATGGATATGCTGCACATACAGTATGAATTAATCGAGTTGTTCGAAGCCGGTGCGGCGGAAGGTAGACAAGTGCTGGAAATCACTGGGGACGACGTGGCGTCCTTTGCTGACGAACTAGTGGCAAACGCTAAAACCTATGTCGCCAAGTATCGTGAAGACTTGAATCAGAGTATCATGAAGCGATTGAGAAAAAAATAAATTCAATAGATAATACCGACTGATTAGCTGGTTACAAATATGAATTTCCGCCTTCGCTATTCAGTTATATTTTTAACCCAGTAATAAGTAATACAGATTATCAGTAAGACTAAATAGAAGAGTATAGGCAATCTAGCTCCGCAAAGCGCTTTTTATAAGGAGGAAAAAAGTATGAGCAATGCAGCGATTTCTGTAAAAGGGTTAAAAAAATCCTTTAAAGACAAGGAAGTCTTAAAGGGGGTGGATTTTGAGGTGCAGCGTGGCGAAATTTTCGCACTGCTGGGCTCAAATGGAGCGGGCAAGACGACAACGGTCAACATCCTCTCGACGCTGATGAAGCCTGATGGCGGCGAAGTAGGTATTTGCGGCTTTGACGTCCAGCGTCAACCGGATCATGTTCGTCAGAGCATCAGCCTAACAGGGCAGTTCGCAGCTTTAGATGGCATTCTCACTGGGCGGGAAAACCTGATGATGATCGCCAAGTTGCGGGGAGTTTCCAATCCTGCTCAAGTCACCGACAATCTGCTTGCAAGGTTCAGTCTGACCGATGCGGCCAACCGCCGAGCAGACCAGTATTCCGGCGGGATGAAGCGCCGGCTTGATATCGCCATGAGCCTGATCGGGACGCCAGCAGTCATTTTTCTCGACGAACCGACGACAGGGCTTGACCCCGAAGCGCGGATTGAAGTCTGGGATACCGTAAAGGAGCTTGCCGGCGGCGGCACGACCATCTTGCTGACGACCCAGTACCTGGAGGAAGCCGAACAACTGGCGGACCGTATCGCCATCCTGCATGGCGGAAAAATCATCACGACCGGTACCCTTATCGAACTCAAAGAGATGTTCCCGCCAGCGAAAGTCGAGTACATCGAGAAGCAGCCGACATTGGAGGAAATTTTCCTCGCGATTATTGGCAAAAAGGAGGAGATGTAAATGAAAAGTAAAACAGGGGTATTACTAGGACGTTTAATGCGTAACATCATGCGCAGCCCGGATACAATTAGCACGGTGGCGATTACGCCGATTATGATGATGCTGCTGTTTGTCTACGTATTTGGCGGTGCCATAAAGACAGGAACGGACAACTACGTCAATTATTTATTGCCGGGAATCTTGCTGATAACTATCGCATCCGGCGTCGCTTACACTTCACTGCGGCTGTTTACGGATGTAAAGAGCGGGCTGATGGCGCGTTTCATTACCATGCCCATCAAGCGCTCGTCGGTATTGTGGGCTCACGTGTTGACCTCGCTTGTTTCCAATGCGCTGACTGTCGTGGTGGTTATCCTCATCGCCCTTTTGATGAGCTTCCGTTCCAGCGCTGATATCCTAGATTGGCTCGCGGTAGCTGGGATACTCGGGCTGTTTACGCTGGCGCTGACATGGCTGGCGGTCATTCCCGGATTGACAGCGAAATCTATGGAAGGGGCGACAGCCTACTCATACCCGCTGATTTTCCTGCCGTTTATCAGTTCGGCCTTTGTCCCAACTGAAACCATGCCTACAATTGTCCGTGCGTTCGCTGAGAACCAGCCCGTGACTTCAATCGTGAATGCGATTCGTGCCCTATTGTATGAAGGGGCTGTTGGCAACGATATCTGGATCGCGCTTGCCTGGTGCTTCGGCATCATGGTCATCGCTTACTTCTTCGCCATTAAAAAATTTAAACGCCAGTTAGGATAAGTAAGCCATTATGGGATTAGCCGTATCAATAGGTGGTAATGACGGATTGGACGGTAACAATAGCGTTTGTATAAATAATCACGAAAAGGGAGTGAATCAAATGAATAAGATTACAGTTGATGATTTTAGCTCACCAGAAAGTATGCGCGATGTCATCGGGTTTTATAAGAAACTCACTGAAAATCAAGAACCTCTTATCCGTTTAGATGATTATTATGGGAGGGGACCAGCATGGGTCGCAGTGAGCCATGAAGACACAGTTGCAATCCTGAAAGATCCTCGTTTTATCAAAGACATGCGGAAACTTATGCCGTCACAGGATCAACAAGAAAGCTCGCAAGATCCATCCACTGAGGATTCCATGAAAGAACAGTTTGAATGGATCATGAATATGCCTAATATGTTGGAAGTCGATCCTCCAGATCATACCCGTTTACGTAGGTTAACCTCCAAAGCCTTCACGCCAAGAATGATCGAAAATCTGGCGCCCCGCATTCAGCAGATTACAGATGAGTTATTGGATGCAGTGGAAGAAAAAGGGGAAATAGATTTAATCACAGATTTTGCTTTTCCACTTCCGTTTAGGGTCATTTCTGAGATGCTAGGAATACCTATTTCCGATCAAGACAAAATTCGCGACTGGACACATAAAATCATGAGTGGTAATGCAGATCCTAGTCAGAGCGCGACAGTTATGAAGGCGCTCAACGAATATATTCACTATATCCGAACATTGCTAGAGGAAAAACGCAAACATCCAAGTGAAGATGTGATAAGTGCCCTTGTACACTCACATGATCAAGGAGATAAATTAAGTGAAAACGAGCTTCTTTCCACGATCGCACTACTCATTATCGCTGGGCACGAGACGACAACCAATCTGATCGGCAATGGTATGGTAGCTCTTCAACAACATCCTGAACAGTTGGTTTTGCTACGGGAAAATCCTTCTTTGCTTCCCTCTGCTATCGAAGAACTATTACGTTTTTCAGGACCCATTATGCACAGTTATCGTTTTGCAGGTGAAGATATGACCATGCACGGCAAAACAATTCGCAAAGGAGAATTGATGTTGTTTTCTCTTGGTACAGCTAATTTTGATCCACAAAAATTCTCTCGTCCAGAAGTATTGGATATTACACGCCAAGAGAATGAACATCTAGCTTTTGGTAAGGGCATCCATCATTGTTTGGGAGCTCCCCTGGCACGCTTGGAAGCACAAATCGCCTTTGGTACATTGCTTGAACGATTGCCTAATCTACGCTTGGCTGTTAAGCCAGAGCAATTGGTTTATAATAAGAACGCAATACGTTCGATTGCAAGTATTCCAATGTTTTTCTAATCTACTTTATCCATCATTTTTAGTAAGATGTTGCTGCTCACTTTCCTTATCGGGAAACGAGCGGCTTTTTGGGATAGTAAATCGTAATGTTTCATAATACGTAATACCTTTTTATTGATATCTTCACACGCCCTTTACACTACGTTAATACCTAACTGTTAAAATTTCACACGAGGTAACAAACTAACGTAAAAAGGGTCTTGCTAATGGGACAGGTACAGTCGAACTTATACGAAATATCAATGTCAGGTGGCCAGGAGTTAATGTGGTATAACGTAGAAGTGAAACGAGGGAAGTATGTATACGAATTTGAAATCTACAGGGCAAGCGACACCATTTCGGTGTTTTATGTAGATCAATTCGGCAGACAACAGATGATAGCTAGTACCGAAGAGATGATGGCGATGCTGCTTTATGAGGAAGATAAGAAACGTTATAGAAATATCGTAGGGGATGCGGAGTGGGTGTTGTTGGACGGGTTACAATCGCAAAGAGGAATGACGAGGGAAGAGGAGTTCGCATTTTTGTATCTGAAGGAAAACGTATTGGATGAGATGGTTGCGGAGTTAGAGGAGTAGTAGAAGTGTAATAGGTTCTGTTGCAAAGTTTCCGAAGACATAAAGAGATGGAGAATATTGTGGACCAGTTTTATGAAACTATTAATAATTCATGTAATGCGTTATACGTCGAAAAAACGAAGTTTGGTTGAAGACTTCGTTTTTGTTTGTATATGGCATGAACAGTTTCTATACCTTTAATAGTACGTGAGGCATGGCGAAGACTTTGAAACCCTAAAGAACGGGAGAATCGACGTTTCACATGTCGATGATCTTGCTCAATGATATTATTGAGGTGCTTGATTGTACGATGAAAGGTATTTTTGTAAAGACCTATCTCCTTTAATTTTTTGAATGCGGAAGCTAAAGAAGGGGCCTTATCTGTCGTCAGAATCGTTGGTTCTCCAAAAGTTCGAACAAGTCTTTTCATAAAAGCATATGCTGCTTGTGTGTCCCGTTTTTGACGAAGTTGAATATCAAGTGTTTGTCCCTCTTTATCAATTGCTCGATATAAATAACACCATTGCCCTTTCACCTTGATATAGGTTTCATCCAAACGCCAAGATAACAATGTGTTTTTGTTTTTCTTCTTCCAAATCTGATAAATGAGATTTCCATATTCATGAACCCATCGCATGATGGTTGTGGGATGGACCGATACACCACGTTCTTTCAAAATTTCAGATATATCTCGATAACTTAAAGAAAAACGACAGTAGTAGCCGACGG
>NZ_JAHCDO010000058.1:0-12753 GCF_050768835.1 Bacillus pfraonensis
GGATAAAGACAACTGCTCTCGCATATACAGGTCCTGAAATCATGTTAATCCTTTTGGTGTTTATGGAGCAACCAAACAAAGCAGTAAAAGTCATTCTAGTTGGAATTTCTATTCCGTTAATCTTTTACGTAATAACGGTCGTAATGGTCATCGGTGCATTATCCGTCGATGGAGTTGTAACGAGAACTTGGCCGACAATTGATCTCATGCGCAGTTTTGAAATTTCTGGTTTGATATTTGAACGTTTTGAATCTTTATTGCTTGTAATATGGATTATGCAAATATTTGCTACATATACGATCAGTTACTACGCTGCTGCACTGGGGCTAGCACAACTCTTCAAAAAGAGCATTCATCCTTTTATGTTTGCTTTGCTTCCAATTATTTATATCATTGCTATGACTTCGAAAAATATAAATGATCTACTTAAATTCGGGGATATGGTCGGCAATACTGCTATATTTTTATTTGGGTTACTACCATTGCTCCTTCTTATCGTCACGCGATTAAAGAGAAAAGGGGGGGCATCGTGAAGAATAACTTTCACTATGTACGGGTTCTTTTGACTTTGTTTTCGATACTTGTGCTCCTGTTTCTGACAGGGTGCTGGAGTAGCAAAGAAATTGAAGAGTTGAGTTTAGTTTTAGCTGTAGCATTGGATAAAGGTAAGGAGTCAACAATTGAGAAAGAGATTAAGGACCGAGGAGGAGGGTATCCTAAAAGAAACCTTATAACATCTACTTATCAAATTGCAAGCCAACAAACGGGGAGTAAAGGAGACGGGGCACAACAAAAACGTTATGTTAATGTTTCTGAGACTGGAGATTCTATTCATCAAATGATTCGTGAATTTTCATTAAGAAGAGATCGTCCTTTGTTCGCTTCACATTTAAAAGTGATTGTGATTAGTGAGAATCTTGTACGCAAATATAGTTTAGACCAATTACTTGATCAGTATCTCCGTGAAAGTGAGAGTAGACTTAGCTGTCTTGTGTTAATCAGCAAGGGGCGAGCTAGTGAGACGCTGGAATCAAAGGAAATAGGAGAAATTCCAGCGTTTCATTTGATTGGGATTGGAGATAATCAATATAGAATAACAAGAATTTTACCTCCTGTATCGCTCGCTAAATTAGGAGGTAAGATGGAAGCAGGATCTAGTTTTCTTTTACAAAATGTAATTTCGACAAACGGTGAAGTAAAATTTGCAGGAGCTGCCATAATCAAAGGAAATACAAATAAGTTACGTGGTTTTTTAAATGAAGAGGAATTAGAGGGACTAATATGGATTAACGGAAAAAGGAAAGGTGGTGTGGTAAAAGGTTTTGATAAAAAGACAGGGCAACCCATCATCTACGAGATAAAGTCCATAAAAAGCAAAATCACCCCACATGTTAAGGGGAATAAGATTTCTTTTGATGTAAACATTGAATCAGAAGGGCGTGTGTCTGAAAATTGGATGCACTCAGGAAAAGGTTTTGAAAATGAATTTTTAAAAAGGGCAGAAAAAGTTGCTGAACAAGAAGTAAAGCACTTGGTGCATCATGTAACAGAAAAAATGCAGAAAAAATATCAAGTTGACGTTGCTGGCTTTGGAAACCTATTAAGAATTGAAGAACCAAAAGTATGGGAGAAAGTCAAAAAAGATTGGGATCAAACATTTAGTAGGGTACCGATTAAATATCATGTGAATGTAACCATACAAGATTATGGGGCGTCCAACTTCAAAAAGTGAGACGCCTTATTCCATTTCGCGAATGTATAATTCTAATTAATTATATTGCAAAAACGTTTTGTGTGCCAGAAACTATCGTTATACGCTCTTGATCTACATCAATACCGAAAGATTTCATCCCATTGAGTTCTGCAGTTCTTTAACGGAGAATACCAGTGGGATTATTGTAATATCCTCGTTCCTCTTTGTATATTTGTACCAGAACCTTTAGAAACTCACAGTGATTATCTCGAAGTTTTTACGCCAAAATGAATTTTAAATACTTTAAAAATTGTTTTATAAAAAATGTACTTTTTGGTAAGATTCTGTACTTTTGATTATAAATTAAAGATACGTTTCTATTAGTTTAGATTCGAAAGCGCCTCAAAGGGTGAACTTTGAATTTTATACTTAGCCTATATTCTTTTCCTTACAGGCCATTTATATAAATTAGACTAGGGATTAACCCCATAATCGCGAAAGGATGATTCTATGTATTTCTATATAGTAGATGATGAGAAAGCGGTTCGCTCAATGTTGGCTCAAATTATCGAGGATGAGGACCTTGGAGAGGTTGTAGGAGAAGCTGAGGATGGCTCATTGTTCGATCAAAAAATGCTAATCCTCAAAAATATAGACATTTTATTTATCGATTTGTTAATGCCGATTCAAGATGGAATAAAAACAATTCGTCAAATAAAACCATCGTTTAAAGGGAAAATCATCATGGTTTCTCAAGTAGAAACAAAAGAATTAATTGCTGAAGCATATTCGCTTGGTGTTGAATACTATATTATTAAGCCTATTAACCGGATTGAAGTATTAACAGTTGTTCAGAAAGTCATCGAACGAATCCGATTGGAAAAACCGATAAATAACATCCAAGAATCGCACAATATGGTGCTTAAATTGGATAGTTATCAAAGTACGCAGAGAAGTGAAAGCGGAAGTAAAGATTTAATGGACATGCTGGATTATTTATATTAATACGAACAAGCTAAAACGTTTGAACAAGGTTTTCCTTCTTTAAAAGAGATTTTTTATACATTTAGCTCAAAAAAGAATTGGATAATCAGCCGAAGAGATCAAATCAAAAAGGTCGATTGATACCTCCAAACAACGGATTAGAAGGGCGATTTATCAATCATTAAACCATTTAGCATCCCTTGGACTTACTGATCTTTCAAACCTGAAGTTTGAAAATTGTGCTTCTAGTTTTTTTGATTTTACAAACGTAAGAAGAAAGATGACAGAGTTGAATAATGAGCAAACATTACCTATTCATATCGATACGAAAAAATTTATTCAGGTTCTTTATTTTGAAGTGAAATGGATACCCTGGGAATTGCAATGACGGACTCTTGTTAATTCTTAAACTGAAATGAAGGGCTTATTTTGTTTTATTAGCTCGATAGCGATGGGTAGCACCCCCAATTATTCGTAATTTTCATTGACAGGAATTATCTTAGTAACTATCATTAGTTGGTGATAATGATTTTCAATTTCATTGTTTTTTATTAATTTTAAGGGGGAAGCATTTACTAATGTTTAGAGAGAAAAGGAAAATCGGTATATTACTATCAGCAATGATTCTACTGCTGTCTATTGTCTTTGTGGGTTGTACACCACAAAATAATGAGCAGGAAGCTAAAAAAGAAACGAGTAATACAGAAAAAACTCTCACTTTGTCTTGGCCAAGGGATATAGGAGAGATGAATCCGCATGTTTACAATCCTTCGCAATTGATTGCACAAGCGATGATTTACGAGCCATTGGTTAGCTATAAAGAAGGCGGTAAGCTAGAACCAGCGCTTGCTGAATCATGGACAATATCTGAGGACGGCAAGGAATATACTTTTGAACTTCGTCAAAATGTAAAATTCTCTGACGGAACCGCTTTTAATGCGAATATCATGAAAAAGAATTTTGATGCGATTATGAAAAATGTGAAAATACATAGCTGGCTAGGATTAATCAACATGATTAATAAGACTGAGGCAGTAAATGATTCTACCTTTAAAATTACATTAAAGCAGGCTTATTATCCAACATTGCAGGAGTTAGCGGTAGTCCGTCCAGTACGCTTTTTAGGTGAAGCAGGCTTCCCGGATGATGGTGATACTTCACAAAGAGTGAAGAAACCTATTGGAACAGGCCCATGGATGCTAGAGGAATATAAGAAGGATGAATATGCGGTATTTACTCGCAACCCGAATTATTGGGGTAAAAGTCCGAAGATTGAAAAAATTGTAATTAAAACAATTCCTGATGCAGAGACGAGAGTGCTTGCTTTCGAAAAAGGTGAACTCGATTTAATTTATGGAGAAGGCGCTATTAGTTTAGATGCTTTTAAACAATTAAAAGAGTCAGGAAAATATAAAACAAGTATTTCTGAACCTGTTGCAACAAGACAGTTGGTTATGAACACGACAAAAGAGCAGCTTTCTGATATCAAAGTACGTTTAGCGCTTCAATATGGTTTTAACAAGCAAGCGATGGTAGAAGGAGTGACTTCTGGACTGGAAGAGAAGGCAGACAATATTTTGGCTCCAAACCTCCTATATACCAATATTAAAACAACACCTATTAAGTATGACGTAGAAAAAGCGAAGAAGTATTTAGAAGAAGCAGGATGGAAGCTGCCATCCGGAAAAAGTGTTCGAGAGAAAGATGGTAAAGCATTGGAGCTGGAGTTGATGTATGATAAATCAAACCAAATCCAAAAGGCGATGGCAGAAGCCCTTCAAGCTGAGTGGGCGATGATAGGTGTTAAGCTGAATATTACTGGTGTTGAGCTGCCTGTTCAAGTAAAACGGTTTGGCGAAAATGATTTTGATTTGAACTTCTACAGTAACTATGGAGCTCCATATGATCCACATACCTTCCTTAACATTGTTTCAATGGACGGCTTTGGATTCTCAGATGCTTTGTCAAACTTGCCAGTGAAGCAACAGCTTGATCAACAAATAAAAGAAGTATTTGCCTCGACGGATGAGAAAAAGCGAAAAGAGTTATACAACACTATCCTACAGACATTGCAGGACCAAGCAGCAATCGTGCCAATTTCTTATATTAAGAAAACAGCTGTGTACCAAAAGGATGTAACTAGCTTTGAATTCCCGGCAAATCGTGATGATCATCCATTCACTGGAATTAGCATTAATAACTAGGAAACGGAAGGATGAGAAATAATGGGTAGCTATATTATCAAACGATTTCTTGCCATCATTCCTATTTTTCTCTTTGCAACACTTCTTACTTTTTTATTGATTCATCTGTCGCCGGTCGACCCTGCTGAAGCATATTTCGCAGCTGCCCATATTCAGCCGACAGCTGAGATGTTAGAACAAAAAAGACAGGAGTTTGGTTTAGATCAGCCACTGTTTGTGCAATATATTCAATCTCTTATTAAGATATGCCAACTTGATTTTGGCATATCTTATCTTTCTAACAAGCTAGTTTGGCAGGAGGTTGTATACCGGATGCCTACGACGATCCAGCTCGCCTTTAGTAGTATTTTCGTAGCTGTACTCGTTAGTGTGCCGATCGGATTTTTAGCTGCAGTGAAGAAAAATGGGGTCGTGGACCAGTTTAGTCGAGTTCTGGCTTTTTTCGGTGCTTCAATTCCGCAGTTTTGGCTCGGTTATTTATTAATTTATTTGTTTGCAGTGAAGTTTAATCTGTTTCCTGTGGAGGGGGCAGGAACATGGAGGCACTTGATTCTTCCATCCGTAACACTGGCTTTGCCGCTCATTGCGATTTATACTCGTTTGCTACGCATAAGTGTACTAGAGAATTTGCAAGATTCGTATGTCTTATATGCGAGGACAAGGGGGATTCATGAGCGTGTCATTCTAATAAAGCATGTATTGAGAATTGCAATTTTACCAATGATTACAGGAATTGGGATGAATTTTGGGAAGCTACTGACTGGAACGATTATTGTTGAGTCCGTTTTTTCGTGGCCTGGGTTTGGACGTTATTTTATTGAGGCAATTTTTAACCGGGATATACCAGTCATCCAATGCTATGTGTTTCTTGCGGCCTGTCTATTTATTTTATGTAATCTGATTGTGGATATTGTGCAAATGTATATGGACCCGCGGGTTTCTTGGAAAGGAGGAACGGACTAATGATTGCAAGTATAAGAGGTGTTTTCAAGCATCAAATCATCATTGTAGTCTGCTCATTCACTTTAATCGTTCTGTTTATCCTTACGATTTTGGCTCCGTGGATTTCTCCGCATGATCCCATTCAAGTGAATTTAGCATTAAAACTAAAGCAGCCTTCCATAGAATATCCGTTGGGTACTGATTATTTAGGACGGTGTAATCTGTCTCGTCTTTTACATGGTGGTCGTATTTCTTTAGGGATTGCATCTTTAATTTTTATTTCTTCCTTAGGGATTGGTTTGCTTATCGGAACTTTTGCTGGTTACAAGGGCGGCAGAATTGATCTTATATTAATGAGATTTTGTGAGGGAGTGATGGCCTTCCCGAATCTTGTACTCATACTTGGACTTGTAGGAATATTTGGTCCAGGAATGAAACAGGTAATTTTGGCAATGGTGCTTGTGCAGTGGGTGTATTACGCGAGGATGTTCCGAGGCTTAGTACTCAGTTTAAAGGAGCAGAATTTTATTACAGCTGCGAGAATAAACGGATCTTCACAATGGAAAATTATTAGACGACATATTATCCCGAATGTACTTCCTCCTATTGTCGTGATGGGGACACTTGAAATGGGGTGGGCTATTATGGATATTTCCGCTCTGTCGTTTTTAGGACTAGGTATTCAGCCACCTACACCTGAGTGGGGTGCTATGATTCATGAAGGGAAATCGTATATACGAAGTAATCCAGAGTTAATGATATATCCAGGTGTAATGATTATGCTCGTTGTCATCACTTTTAATATATTGGGAGAAGCTTTATCAGATCGGTTTGGGGCAAAACGACGTTTTTAAAAAGGAGTGAGACAATTGATAGAAAAACAGCGTAATGTTTTGGAGGTAAGTGACCTGCATGTAAAGATAAAGACCCCCACTGGAACAATCCCCTTAGTGCAGGATATCCATTTTGAACTAAAGCCTGGGCGTGTGCTCGGGCTTGTTGGAGAAAGTGGCAGCGGCAAAACCGTTACTTCCTTGTCACTTCTGCAACTGCTAGATCGTAAAACAACAAGTATAGAAGGTAGTATACGATTGCACGATAGAGAACTAAATGAGCTGAGTGCGAAGGAGATGCGACGGATTCGAGGGAAAGAGATTGCCCTTATTATGCAAAATCCAATGAATGCTTTTACCCCTATATATACGATTGGAAACCAATTCATTGAAACGATTCGCACTCATACTGCTTTAACAAAGAAAGAAGCATTTGAACTGGCTGAGAACTCTTTACATGATGTAAATTTGCCAAATACTTTAGATGTTATGCGTAGATACCCATTTCAGCTAAGTGGAGGAATGCTACAGCGGGTAATGATTGCTATTTCCCTATGCCTGCGGCCATCTGTAATTATTGCTGATGAGCCAACAACAGCGCTAGATGTGACAAACCAACTGCAGGTGCTGCAGCAGTTGGATTTTATTCGTTCGGAATATGGTACATCTATCCTATTAATTTCTCATGATTTAGGAGTTATTTCGGAACTAGCTGACGATGTCATTGTGATGCAGTATGGAAGAATTGTAGAAAAAGCAGACGTTTATCAGCTATTTGATTATCCACAGCATGAGTATACGAAAAAGTTGCTTCATGCTCGACCGACGCTGCAATTTAACGAAAGATCTCAGGATTTTCTAACATTATTGAAGTAGCATTATTATCCTAAAAACAGGGAGTGAGCCCATGAGTTTACTGCAGGTTAAGAACGTAACACATATGTATGGTTCCTATAACTTGTTTGGCAGAACGGATCAACGAAAAGAAGTACTTTCCAACGTTTCTATTTCCATAGAGCCAGGAATGTGTCTCGGTCTTCTCGGAACAAGCGGAGCTGGGAAAAGTACGCTGGGAAAAGTAATCCTTGGATTGGAGAAACCGCAAAAGGGACAAGTTCTGTTTCAGGGACATGATTTTTATAACATAGACCGTACCACCCGTAAACGGCTTCGCCGTGATCTTCAAGTAGTGTTTCAAGATTGCTACTCTTCGGTAAATCCACGAATGACTGCGGAACAAATTATTAGGGAACCGTTACAAAACTATGAAAGAATGTCCCGGGATGAACAGAGGCGGACCGTTGGAGAGTTACTAGAAAGAGTTGGTTTGAATCGTGAGGATATGCGAAAGTACCCTCATCAGTTTAGCGGGGGACAGCTGCAAAGAATTAATATTGCGAGAGCGATTTCCTTAAAACCGAAGCTAATTGTATTAGACGAGGCGGTAAGTGGTTTGGATATGGTCAACCAAACAAACATTTTAAACTTGTTGAGTGAGTTGAAGTCAGCTTTTGGTCTCTCATACCTTTTTATTACACATGATATAAAAGCTGCCTATTTTATATCTGATACTTTGGCTGTGATGGAGAGAGGAGAAGTAGTTGAGCTATGCGAAAATAAAGACCAGTTTTTCATCTCGCGGCACCCCGTTGCGCAAACTTTGCTCTCGTCCATTCTTTCCGAGCATCCTCGTTACCGTTCTCTTTCTGGAGGAGGCATTACTCCCATCCTCAGGCATGAGAGATGAAGGAGGAAAACTATGAATCATCGATCCTATCTTACGTTAGCCATTCCCTTGATCATTTCAACTATAACAACCCCTTTATTAGGGGCTGTAGATACAGCAGTTGTCGGGCAGCTGCCTGATCCTGCTTATATTGGGGCAGTGGCTGTAGGAACCATCATTTTTAATACGATGTATTGGTTATTTGGTTTTTTGCGAGTGAGTACATCGGGATTTGCTGCTCAAGCGTATGGAGCAAACGATGATATACAAGGGTTTTTAGCCCTAACAAGGCCATTTGTAGCAGCAATTGTAGTAGGGATTATTTTTATTCTTCTGCGGCACCCTGTCGAATATTTATTTTTAACCTTAATAAATCCGGAGTCTGACGTTCGAACGTTGACATCTGATTATTTTAGTATTCGCATATGGGGTGTTCCGTTTACTTTAATGAATTACGTTATCCTCGGATGGTTAATGGGGATGTCTAAGATTAAAATCTCTTTAATGATACAAGTTTCTATGAATCTTATGAATATTATTCTAGCCCTATTATTTGTCAACGTATTCTCTTGGACAGTGTCTGGCGTAGCTGCAGCAACTTTAATATCGGAAATAATGGCCTTTATGATAGGTATCATCATTATATGGAAGGCTGTTCCTTTTACATGTAAGCAGCTTTCTTTAAAAGAAATTTTTAATCTTGCTTCGTTCAAAAAAATGATGAGCGTTAACCGCGATTTATTCATCAGAACATTTTGTTTGTTAACCATGTTTAATATGTTTACGGCGAAAGGTGCTTCCTTTGGAACAGAGGTTTTGGCAGCAAATGCTGTTCTTATCCAAATTCATTACATCATGGCGTACTGCTTTGACGGATTTGCGAATGCTTCTAGTATTTTTGTAGGAAAAGCAATTGGAGCAAAAGATAAACAATTGTACAAAAAGACACTTTCACTATCGTGTCAGTGGGCAATCTTTTCGTCCTGTTTTATCGCAGGTATTTACAACTTGCTTGGTCATAATATAATTACACTATTTACGAGTGTACCAAGTGTTATTGAGTTGGCAAACACCTATGGAATATGGATTACGCTATTCCCTCTTTCGGCAAGTTTTGGAATTATTATATATGGTGTTTTTACAGGGGCAACAGAAGCAGCACCCATTCGAAATTCTATGATTTTAGCATTAATTGCTTATCTCGTTGCTCAATTTATCGCAGTGCCTAGCTTTCAAAATCACGGCTTATGGTTCGCCTTTATCGTATTTAGTATAGGGCGTTCTGTATTTTTAGTAATGTATATTCCAAAGTTAAATAAAAAGCTATTTTCGGTACAAGCGCAGAATACTAAAACATTTTACAATTAGGGAGCCTGCCGCTTGTCACCTTAAAATTCCCTAGGTTTTAACAAACGGTGTATAAAGTTGGAACGGAAGAAAAGGTAGAGATAGCATCGAAGTTTTACCTTTCGCAGTTAATCACATTTCCTTAATATAAGAAAAATACTATTCTTTTCGTATAATTATTAAAAAGGATAGCGCTCTTTATGGATATTCTACTTCTAGGGGTACCGTCACACATCCATCAACCTAAGAAATTAGATGTTCCCCAAAACGAAATTTTTATCTTTCCATAATTGTTTATGAGAATTCAATACATTGGGGAACAACGAATTTATGATCTCATTTTTCATATTCTAAGCGCATTTTTGTTTCCTAAGAAACAAAAATGCGCTATACTTGCATACATAACACATAATATTTATTAACTGGGAATCTATTATGTGTACATGTTTTTATACGATTAGTCCTAATCAATCAAATAAATGGAGGGTATGACATGGGAAATCATTATGATGTAGCAGTTGTTGGTGGTGGTCCAGTAGGATTAATGACCGCATGTGAATTAGCTATTCAAGGTATAAAAGTTGTTGTGTTGGAACGAAGAGTAGATCGTATACGAAATTCTAGAGCAATGACATTACATCCTCGCTCCTTAGAATTGATGGCTATGAGAGGTATTGAAAACAGATTTTTATCTCGTGGAAAAAAATTAGATACAAGTCATTTTGCTGTCTTAGAAACAAGATTAAACTTCAAAAATTTAGATACAGATTTTCCCTACACACTTTTTATCCCTCAATCTATTACAGAAGAAATATTAGAAGAACGCGCATTAGAATTAGGTGTAGACATCAAACGAGGGCATACTGTGAAGAACTTAAAACAGTATGAAACATTTGTAAAGCTAGAAATAGAGCAAAGAGAAAATATATATAAACTAGAAGTTCCATATGTAGTAGGCGCTGACGGTGCAAGAAGCATCGTACGCGAATTATCGCATATACCATTTAGTGGAACGGATACTACAGCCACTGCTATATTGGGAGATGTGATTTTAAAAGATATTCCAGATAATCCATTTTTCTCTATATCTAATATACATGGGATAGTAATGATGGTACCGATTACGCCTGGTTTATTTCGTTTTGCAATTGTAGATCCTGTATATCAGCATATACCTGTACAAATTGCTGTCACAGAAGAGGGGCTTATGGATAGTGTTTATCGTATTACAGGTGAACGTATTCAAATTAAGGAAACGATTTGGCTCTCTCGTTTTGGAAATGCAACCAAATTAGCAGATACTTATCGGCATTTGCGTGTATTCTTAGCAGGAGATGCGGCACATATTCATTTACCTGCAGGTGGACAAGGTTTAAATGTAGGTTTACAAGATGCTTTTAATTTAGGATGGAAATTGGGATTAGCTATAAAACAGAAAAAATATGAAAACCTATTAGAAAGTTACCATATTGAACGACATGCTGTAGGAAAACAATTTTTAAAAGAGACACAAGCGCAAGAACAATTAATGATGAACTTTTCAAATGCTGGGATGGAACTAAGAGAGCTATTTTCTCACTTACTCACATATCCAGAAGTGAATCAAGATTTAGCTGAAAAAGTAAGTGGTCTAGGAATTATGTATCCACCTATGCATAATATGGAAAAACATCCATGGCTAGGAAAAAGATGTCCGAATTTTTCTATTTATGCACAAGATCAGAACACTCACACACTCTATGAAGTGATGCATGATGGGAAATTCATTTTATTGATACATCCTTCTTATGTAGATATGGTAGATAAAATAAACATTGATTCACATGCAAGAGTGATTGTAGGACAAATACAACATTCTGAGTTAGAAAATATAGGTACAGTTTGGATTCGACCGGATGGTCATATAGCTTGGATTGCGCATACCAAGAAAGACGTATCATTAGGTATTGAAAAAATGCAAAATAACATGTAATTCAATATGTTATTAACTAATCAGACTCTTTTGCAGTAAGAAATCAAACAATTTCAAAAAACAAAAAAACATTATTCTTTCTTTACTGCTTTCTAAGAAAGAATAACGTTTTTTATTAATAGAGCAAACAATGAATGAAAATAGGTATTATTTTAGTGTGTTCGTTGAACTACTCACCACTTAACGTCCTTACGGACTGTTTGAAGTGGGAGATTCCTAAGTACGGAGTTCTATCGAACTCTAATGGATTAGGCTATCCCCGTAGTTCCTACGGTTAAGAGACGAATTGCCTCGTTTCTCAGGTTGATCGCTGCATTCCTATCTCTATCGTGATGTGTGCCACAAGAAGGGCAATCCCACTCACGAATTATTAGATTTTTAACATCTTTGTTTTTGTATCCACAATTTGAACATAACTGACTGGAAGCAAATGTTTTAGATACCACAACAACTTGTTTGCCATACCATTTTGCTTTATATTCCAACATCGTTCGAAATTGTGACCAAGATACTTCACTAATTGCTTTTGCAAGCTTTCTATTTTTGAGCAGGTTACTGACTTGTAAGTCTTCTATACCGATGACATCGTGGTTTTTGATGATTTCAGTAGAGAGTTTATGTAAGTAATCAGCTCTCGCATTGGCAATATGTTCATGGATTCTTGCAACTTTCATACGCTGCTTGTTCCAGTTCGAAGAACCTTTCGTTCTTCTGGAAAGGATACGTTGTGCTTTTGCTAACTTTTCTTCTAATATACGGAAGAATTTAGGGTTCTTGTATGTTGTTCCATCAGAAAGAATAGCAAAATCTTTTAACCCAACGTCCATTCCACAAGTGGATTTCGTTTTAAGCATTTCTTGTATCTCTGTTTCGACAAGGATAGATACAAAGTATGTACCACTTGAGTTACGTCGAATCGTTGCATTTAGAATACGACCTTCTACTTCACGACTTTTGGCAAAGCGAACAAGGCCAAGTTTCGGTAATTTCATTTTGTTACCTACAATCGCAATATTGCCGTTCGTTTGCTTGGTTGTGTAGGATTGAACCTT
>NZ_JAHCDO010000059.1:0-10774 GCF_050768835.1 Bacillus pfraonensis
TTCATTGGAACATAACGCAGACATTCCTTCTCCAACAAGAGCAGGTGTATTAGGCATTACTCTTACAACCTTTAACTTTTTCCCGAAAGCATTCTCAGTACTCTTAATACTTTTTCCCGCAGCAATAGTTACGACTATTACATCGTTTTTTATCTGCTCTTTTATTTGGTTAATTACGGATGAATATAGATCTGGTTTGATTGATAAAATTAAAATATCAGCATTCTTAGCAACTTCATTGTTGTCAGTAGTTGTAGTTATGTCATATTTTTCACTAGCATTTTTTAAATTAATGACGTTTAAATCTGAACACATTATTTTATCCGGAGAAACTATATTTTTGTTAATCATCCCACCTATCATAGCGATACCCATGTTTCCGCATCCGATGAATCCTATTTGTTTATTCATAATAATTCGATCTTGCTCCTTTTATTATAAATTTTTATTGATTTGAAATTATTATTCTAAGAAAATTAATGATATCCCGTATAGAAGAAATAAACATTGTAAACTATATCGAGACTAGTCTCTTATTTCTTGTTCAACCCACCTATTAGGGTTCTGGTGCAAAAATAACACGAAAGAGAATAAAACGCATATATTCCTAGCGGAATCATATCTTATGCTGTAAGCCCAAACAATTGGTGAATGAATTCTTTCTGATTTTGGACAGACTGATCTAATCTTATCCCATTTCCATCAAGTTAATAACACAGAATCCCACCTAAAATGAAAAAACGCGCTATTCTTTTTGTAGAATCATAGGAAAAGATGACGTTTTTGTATGGTTATTTCTGTATCTGATGAATTACAATTATTTGCTCAAGAGATTCAAAATATCTCATTTCCAAATACCTTACGGGATCTGGCGAGAGATGTTGGCTTTTTGTAACGAACAAGTAAGTATCAAGCAAAAGGTGCATTGATTCACTCAAATTAAGGAGTTCATTATACGGATCCTAATTTCCAAAAAACAGTTAAGGAACTAGGGTTACAATAATCTATGTCACGAAGAGGAAACTGTTGGGATAACTCTCCCAAGAATCTTTTTTAGGTCCTCTGAAAGATGAAGTCTTTATTAAAGACTCTAGATAAATTAAAAAAAGAAAATAAACAATATATGATTTACTACATATACCAATGGAATTTAAAAAAGGTTATCCCTATGCAATAAAGAGATCACCTTCTTAAAGTTACCTAGGCTTTTGTATGTCCTTTACAAGGGTACGTTTTAAGAAATAAAGGAGCTTTCCATTCATATAATCATTAAAAGCAGAAGTAAAGTGGTGATAATTTTTTCGGCATTAATACTCTTTGATTAATTACCATTTTAAATAAATCTTATATAATATTTTTTAATAATTATTAATTTTAAAATTATATTTATTTAATTAAAATTGTTATTTATATAACTCCTATTATTTGAAGTGGAAGTTTATAGTTAAGTTTAAGAAAATACATTTAAGTTCCAAATAATTATCGTCGTAGATAATATTAAACAGAGTGTTGCAGGAATAATCATTAAGATAGATTGATGTGCCCGAAAAATATGAGCATGAATGGCTCCGACCATGAGAACTACTAATAATATATTTGATCCGATTGCTAAGTATGGATTCCAGATACCACCGATTATTCCTATTGCCCCAACAATTTCAATAAAACCGATTATAGACATGAACCATAATGGATATTGATAGTGTTGCCAATGTTCAATCTGAAAAGGTATACGGAAAAGTTTTATGAATCCCCCTACTAAAATAAAAATTGCTAAAACTACCTGAAGAACAATCATCATTCAAGTTCGCTCCTTTTAAGATTTTGTTCGTTTCCATTTTATTTACAAATAACTAGATATATATGTATTTTATAGATAATAGAAAGAGTAACATACATGTTTTAACGTTCTATACGCTAAGAACTAAGTAGAAGACCTTTTGCTATTCATCTATTAAAGTAAGGGTTTGTTGATTTAAATCAAAGTTATAAACACGTCCTTTACATGTTTACAAAAATCCACTCTGATAATAATCAATGGTCATTAAGTGATTTTTTGTTAAATTTCTTAAGAACATAGATTTATCCGCTTTCTCACTACTAATCTCTATAAATAGCCTGTAAGTAAAAGAATCTAAGCCAATAAAAACCATCATGTAAACTCCCCTTATAAAAAAATTGACAATTTTTTTATAAGGGGAGTTTACACGCTTTTAAACCTATTCTAATAGAAGCGTATCTTTAATTTATAATTAATACTACAAAATCTAATCAAAAAGTACATGATTTTACAAAAAAATATTAAGTATTAGAAAAGTCATTTTGGTGTCAAAACTTCAAGATAAATGCATTAACAATTAAAAAGTTTTAAAAATATAGCAGGCTATCTCATTCGGGATAGCCTGTTTCAAATACATGCAATCTTTGCTCCATAACATTTTCTTTTTTCAAGACAAATACTTATTTCAATACAATTGTCTCTTCTGATAATCTTAATAGATTGTTTTTAATTTCAGCTATACTGATATTTCTTCTTGAAACACCAGTTTCCATTGCAGCACGCGCAACAGCATATGCCACATGCGGCACCACTCTAGGATCAAACGGATCTGGAATGACATAGTTTACATGAAGCTCTTCTTCTGAAATTAACTCAGCTATTGCATAAACAGCTGCTAGCTTCATTTCTTCATTAATTTCTTTTGCTTGTACATCTAAAGCTCCACGAAAAACTCCGGGGAATGCTAGTACATTATTTACTTGATTAGGAAAATCAGAACGACCTGTACCAACTACTAGTGCACCAGCCATTTTTGCTTTATTAGGCATAATTTCAGGTGTAGGGTTAGCCATAGCAAAAATAATAGGATTATGATTCATAGAACGAATCATTTCCTCATCAACTACACCTGCAGCTGATACCCCAATAAATACATCAGCACCACTAAGAGCGTCTGCTAATGTTCCCCGCTTCTGTTCTATGTTGGTAATACGAGCTATTTCTTCTTTAAGTGTATTCATGCCAATAGGTCGGTTTTCATATATTATCCCTTTTGTGTCACACAAAATAACATTTTTAACATGCATATGAAGTAACAGCTTAACAATAGCTATCCCAGCAGCACCAGCGCCATTTACAACAACCTGCGCATCTTCCATTTTTTTACTTGCTAACTTAAGAGCATTAATTAGGCCAGCAATAGTTACAATAGCTGTACCGTGTTGATCATCATGAAAAATAGGAATATCACAGGATCTTCGTAAGCGCTCTTCAATTTCAAAGCATTGAGGTGCTGCAATGTCTTCTAAATTTATCCCCCCAAAATTGGGTTCTAATAATTTAACAGCCTCAACAATCTTATCTGGATTATTAGTGTTTAAACAAATAGGAAAAGCATTAATCTCAGCAAATGACTTGAAAAGTAAAGCTTTTCCCTCCATTACTGGCATAGCTGCTTTAGGCCCAATATTCCCAAGACCTAGTACTGCAGTTCCATCGGATATAACTCCAACGAGATTCCCTTTCATTGTATAATCATATACTTTACTTTCATCTTTATAAATCTCTAAGCATGGTTCAGCAACGCCTGGTGAGTAAGCAAGACTTAAATCTGTCGAATTTTGCACTTTAACTTTAGGATAAACACCGATCTTACCCTGCTTTTCTTTATGCATTTTTAATGCTTCATCGCGTAAAGGTGACATATAATTTCGCTCCTATAATTAAATTTTTTATTTTCCTATAATTAAGTTAGGAATTGTTTAAATCAACTTTTTTATTACCTCTATCTTAAACTTGATAGTTTATGACTATACGTGGGATTTCTAATATAATCATCATTTCTTTTTGATTTATTTCATATTCTTCTAAAAATTCAATTTCAGTTTATATTGATAGCTACAAAAGAAGACACAAACTAACGTTTTAAAATTTATTAATATTTCTTTTTGAATCCGTATTAATAGATTCAAATTTTTCATTTTTGAGGTATTTAATTTCGTCAGGTTGATAGCGATGGTCTTTTGGCTTATTCCTATGTATTAGTAACCATTATTTATTTTTATAACCTTTTAACATATCTTTTGAATAGCGATTTGGGTATAAAGCATTTAACATCTCGTATGGACTACCATTCCAATATCTTCTTAATGGCGTCCATAATTTATGTTTTATTAACCACCTTTGTGTGTATGTAGATAGTAATTGCTCCTCTGTTAGTTTTTCCTTTTCTTCAATAGTCCATTTCAGCGCCTCTAATGCTTTTTTTTCGGTCCAAAATCCGGTAGGTGTAAATTTAAATTCCCATTCTTTATTTTGACCCGGATATAATTCATTGAGCATAGAGTACGGACTGTTCTTCCATAATATCTGACAAGGAGAGATTAATTTATGAATAGTTAGCCATTTTACACTGTAAACTTGTAATAATTGAGCAGGAGTTAACTTTTCTTTCGTTTCAATAGTCCATCTTAGTGCCTCTAATGCTTTATCTTTGGTCCAAAACTTGTTAGGAGTCATACTAAATTCCCATTCTTTAAATTTATTAGGATATAAAGCGTTTATCATTGCATAAGGGCTACCATTCCAATACATAACTAATGGTGCACTGAGTTTATTTTCTTTTACCCATTTTTTTCCGTATATCTTTAGTAGTTGTACTTTACTTAGCTGTTCTTTTTCTTCAATAGTCCATTTTAATACTTCAAGAGCTTTTTCTTTAGTCCAAAAATTTAAAGGTGTCATACTAAACTCCCACTCTTTAAATCTATTGGGATATAAGTCTTCAATCATTTTGTATGGACTGTTATCATAACCATGTTTGAGCGCACCGAGTAGTCGATATTTTATAATTAAAGGCGTATTCCATTTTTGTTTAATATCCTCTTCATTCCACTTTAAAATTGTTTCAATTAAATATTTTGTTACTCTTCTAGATAGATCTCTATTGTCATCTTCTTTCCATGTATTCGCTGGGAACCTACTTCTTTTACCGTCTAATACTTCTTGATAGATTTCCTCTATTTTCACTGCTCTTGTTTGCACTTCAAAACTTTCTCCCATTTAAACTAGTAAAGGACATGTGGCGATACCCCTTTCTTCCCTAATGCAAAATAAAACGCCCTTATTAATTGCTGCTATTTACTTTATGGAGTAGAAGCGATGCATATGATGAAGAAAGAACAAAAATTTAATAGAATCATTTTTTTAATTTATAATAAAGATGACATAAAAAAACAAAAAGTTACAAAAATTTTTAAATTAAAATTTTTGTAACTAAGGTTCTTGCTCAATGAGATTATTGACGTATATTAATGTACAATGAAAGGTATTTTTCAAAAAGTCTATCTTCTGTAATTTTTTAAAAGCACAAATTATTGAAACGATTGTGCTTGATAAGAATTTTACACGGCAACGATGCCAGCAATAGATTTTGACTTTTGGTAGTAAGAATTTGTTTGATTATACTATTTGAACGACTGTTCCCTTATAAGTGTTAATAGGTGCCCGGCAAGTTCCTACTTTTATACCAAGATTATTATAATGTTGTTTTATATTCATAATAGTTTGATGATATGTAACTTCATCAATTAATTGTTTTATCTTATAGTGGTCAACCGGCCTATTCATTAACAAGTTATTGAACGCTTGCTTGATTTCTTTGGGATAAACATTCCCTACCATACTAGAAAGCCCATTACATCCATTATTTATCTTTTCTATGAAATTGATATCTCCTCCAGCAAACAAAATAAAATCATCAGGTAGTTTTGTATTTTTATAACGATTAATATCGCCCTCCTCTTTAAGCCCAATAAGATTAGAGTGTTGTGTAATAAGAATATTAAGAGATTCAGTCCGTAAGTCAAAACCAGTTCGAAAAGGGTTATTATAAAGAACAACTTTTTTAGTCGTATGCTTAAACAATTCATTAACATAGAAAATTGCCTGTTGTTGTGTTGGTTGAATATAGGGTGGAAAATCAAGCAGAATTATATCGAAGACAGACTTTTCAATTGCTTGAATAAGCTTTATCGCATCACTTGTTCTTGTAGCTGAGACACCAAACAAAACATCGCATCACTAATAATAGTCTTTTTATGTCTATTAAAGAGGCAAAGCCCCCTCTTTACTTTGCCTCTGTCCTTCTATTTCTTATATCCGAATCTGTCCATTCCCACGAATCACATATTTTGTGGAAGTCAATGCAGACAGACCCATCGGTCCCCGCACGTGCAGCTTTTGTGTGCTGATACCGATTTCTGCGCCGAAGCCAAATTCAAAACCGTCAGTAAAGCGAGTCGAAGCATTATGGTAGAGCGCCGCGGCATCGACGGACGTGAAAAACTTGCTGACGTTTTCCTCGTTCTCTGTAATAATCGCTTCGGAATGCATGGATCCATAAGTATTGATGTGGTCAATCGCTTCTTCAACAGAGGAGACAATTTTGACTGCTAGCGTGAGAGACAAAAATTCTCTTCCCCAGTCTTCTTCTGAAGCAGTTACAATAGAGGAATCCATTACCAATACCTTCTTATCCCCATGCAACTCCACTCCTCTTTCCTTTAAGGAAGAAAAGAGCTCGGTACCAAAGCGCTGCGCCCACTTCTCATGAAGTATAATCGTTTCAATTGCATTACATACAGATGGACGCTGCGTTTTGGCGTTTATGATAATATCAAATGCCATTTGTTTATTCGCTGTTTCATCAATGAAAATGTGACAATTTCCCGCACCTGTTTCTAATACAGGAACAGACGCTTCTCTCACTACAGTATCTATTAGCTGCTTGCCACCTCTTGGGATAAGAACATCCAAGTACTCGTTTAATGTAAACAGCTGCTTTGCGCCATCTCTTGACGTATCTTCAATGAGCTGTACGCTTTCTGGAGGCAAGCTCGATTGTTTGAGCGCTCGGTGAATGACAGCAACGATGGCTTTGTTAGAATAAGTAGCGGAAGAACTACCACGCAAAATCACTGCGTTTCCTGTTTTTAAGCAAATTGTGGCCGCATCAACTGTTACGTTCGGTCGCGCCTCGTAAATCATCCCGACAACACCTAGTGGCACACGCATCTCCTGAATAGACAATCCATTCGGCCGTTCCCATGCGGTTACACATTCTCCAACAGGATCACGCAAATCAATCAGCTGCCGGATACCCTCTGTCATATCAATAATGCGCTGTTCATTCAGCATTAGGCGGTCAAGTATAGAAGCAGACATTCCTTTCGCTTTACCTTCTTCGATATCTCGTTTGTTCTCCTTCAAAATATAGGGTGTCTCTACTATCAATTGCTCAGCAATCGCCGCAAGTGCCTTGTTTTTTTGATTAGTGGATTTGAGTACAAGTTCTCCAGCAATCTTTTTCGCTTTTTGTCCCTTTTCCAACACTTCGTTCATTTTCATTTCCTCCTTTTAAAGATTTAAAATATAAAACTTGAAGCGTGTTTAACTCTGACAACTTGGCCCTACCATCCAAGACTCTTCTACATAGATATTAGGTGAATCAAGCAGATTTAAGACGGAGGACTCTGTTCTCTTCACTTGAACGAATCCTCTCTACTCTTAAAATGAAACCCAATTATCCCTATGAATGACTTCATAGCTATGTCTTTCGTCTTGAACTTGAATGTCGTGACTCTGCATACCTTTTATATCTTGTAATTCCTCTGCACTATATCTACATTGTCCTTTCCCTATGACGCGTCCTTGTTGTGTGATGACCTCAACGACTTTGCCTGCTTGAAAGAACCCAGACACATTGGTAACACCGGCAGGGAGAAGACTTTTTCCATGCTGAATGATGGCAGCGGCTGCTCCGGCATCCACTTCGATTTGTCCGCTGACAACAGAATGTAGCGCAATCCATTGCTTGTTCATCTTGATCACTTTTTGAGGAGCATTACCGATGTACGTTCCGTCACCTTTCCCCTTCAAAACATCTAAAAACTTCTCCTGTCCACGCCCTGTTCCGATGAATACACTCACTCCAAGTGATAGTGCGGTCTTTGCAGCATCGATTTTCGATTTCATTCCGCCAGTTCCAAGTTTTGATCCAGCATCTCCAGCAAGAGCAGCGATTTCTTCCGTAACTTCAGGGAGAAAGTAATATTTTTTTGCACCCGGATTTTTTTGAGGATTTCGGTCATACAAACCGTTCACATCTGTAAAAATTATGAGCATATCAGCTGATACAAGCCCGCTTACTAAAGCAGACAACATGTCATTATCACCAAATGTCAGCTCCTCTAAAGAAATAGAATCATTTTCATTGATTATAGGAAGAGCGGAACGATTTAGTAGCTCCCCTAAAGTGGCGTAGGCATTACTGTATTGTTCTTTTCTGGAGAAATCACTTCTCGTCAGCAAGAGTTGCGCAGTAACGATCTCATATTTATGGAATTCTTCCGTATACGCCTGCATTAACAGACTTTGCCCAACAGCCGCGGCAGCCTGTTTTCCTTTTATTGTCACAGGTCGGCTAGGATACCCTAGAGCGGAAAAACCTGCAGCGACAGCCCCAGATGTAATTAGCAACACTTCATGTCCTTCCTGTTTCAGTCGCGCCAAAGCAGCAACGTGATCTGAAAGCTGTTCTTCAGAGATTCCACCATGATTAGCTGCCAAAGAACTACTTCCAATCTTCACAACAATTCGTTGTTTTTTCACTTTTGTACCTCCTAGTCTAAATTCAAAGTTTTTTGCAAAATTAGCTTCTATACATGCTATTTAGCAAAGAATTCCCTAATGAATACTGGCTATCTAGCAACAAAGGGCAAAATAAAAATGACCACTCCGCCCTAAAAAAGGACGAAACGGTCATTGTTCCGCGGTACCACCTTCATTGATATAAATATATATATCCGCTTAACACCTGTAACGAAGGCATACGCTTAAACTTTCGTTTAAGACTCAGGGATAGGTTCGATACTTTCTATACGAGGAATCTTTCAGCCAGTGAATTCCACTCTCTTTCGCAAGAAGACATATGTACTAGTTCCCTTCAACGATTTTCAATTTGATTTTTATACATTATGTAATATAATGCATTTTTATGTCAAGAGGCGTTTTTATTAAATAAAGAAATTTTCTAAAAAGCCCTTAGCTTAAATTATTTAGAATATACGCGTTTCGTACAGAATAAAACCGATTTCTATATATTTTTTGTATTGCAAAAAACAATGCACTCTCTTAAAATGTTTTTTTATATTGCATGGGATATTTTTAATTTTTTCAAAATAATAACTTCAAACTGATATAATTTATTATAAAAGGAGCAAGATCGAGATATTATGGACAAACAAATAGGATTCATCGGATGTGGAAACATGGGTATCGCTATGATAGGTGGGATGATTAATAAAAATATAGTTTCTCCGGATAAAATAATTTGTTCAGATTTAAACATCATTAATTTAAAAAATGCTAGTGAAAAATATGACATAACTACAACTACTGACAACAATGAAGTAGCTAAGAATGCTGACATTTTAATTTTATCAATCAAACCAGATCTATATTTATCCGTAATTAACCAAATAAAAGAACAGATAAAAACCGATGTAATAGTCGTAACTATTGCTGCGGGAAAAAGTATTAAGAGTACTGAGAATGCTTTCGGGAAAAAGTTAAAGGTTGTAAGAGTAATGCCTAATACACCTGCTCTTGTTGGAGAAGGAATGTCTGCGTTATGTTCCAATGAAATGGTTGCAGAAAGAGATTTAGAAGAGATACTCAATATATTTAATAGTTTTGGTCAGGCAGAGATAGTAAGTGAAAAATTAATGGATGTTGTAACATCTATTAGTGGTTCTTCTCCAGCATATGTATATATGTTTATAGAAGCCATGGCAGATGCTGCTGTACTAGATGGTATGCCAAGAAATCAAGCCTATAAATTCGCGGCTCAAGCTGTATTAGGTTCTGCAAAAATGGTATTGGAAACGGGAATACATCCAGGTGCATTAAAGGATATGGTTTGTTCTCCAGGTGGAACGACGATAGAAGCTGTAGCAACATTAGAGGAAAAAGGTTTAAGAACAGCTATCATTTCAGCTATGAAACGTTGTACTCAAAAATCTGTTGAATTATCCAGTCTCACTAAAGAGTAAAAACTAAGTTTATCACATTTGACTTACATTATGTCTCACTATCAATAGCAAACAAAATGGACAAATTCATCCCTATTTGAATTTGTCCATTTTATCTTTTTCTTTTATATAGGGGTAGTACCACACATCCATCAACTTAAGAAAAAGAAATGCCCCCAAAACGAAAAAATGAGCGGCTTCTCAGAATTGCTATCTGTAGAGAAAGAAAATTTTAATTTAGGGGGATGTGAAAATATTAGCTTGATGGTGATGAAGTGGGACCCCAAACAGTACGATTTTATCGTTTTCCGACAGAAGACTCCTTCCTCAAAAATGTGAAGGTGTGAAAACACCAATTTTAGGTGGGAGATGAATGTCGGTAGGCGTAAGCCTACTTTTTTTAGTATACTGTAGGTATCCTACGAAAAAAGTGAGGTGCAACCCATGTTAGTAAATCAGGCATATAAATTTCGTATCTATCCAAATAAGGTACAAGAAATATTAATTGCTAAAACTATCGGTTGCAGTCGCTTTGTATATAACCATTTTCTTGCTCTCTGGAATGACACCTATAAAGAGACAGGAAAAGGATTAACCTATCCTTCTTGCTCTGCCGAGCTTACTCAATTAAAAAAGCAACAGGATACACTTTGGTTAAAAGAAGTAGATAGTATTGCTCTTC
>NZ_JAHCDO010000060.1:0-11793 GCF_050768835.1 Bacillus pfraonensis
AAAGAAAAACGACAGTAGTAGCCGACAGCTACTAAAATAATATCTTTCTTGAACTGTTTCCCTTTAAAATATCGCATTTGTGATTCTCCTGGCTTCTTTTTTCTAGAGTGTATCCTCATTTAGAAAACTTTGCAACAGAACCAAAATACCTCATATATCATTCTCCTGCTCACACTTTTTCTACAGGTTATCTCAGTTTAGAAATCTTTGCAACAGAACCTCATAGATGACTCAGAAAGGCGCAAATACTACCTTAGTAAAGAAACGACTCAAAGCTGTTTGCATCGGCTTAGCAATGCTAGAAAACGTTTGGAATCAAAGACCCCATCATTACAACCAGGAAGATTTGACAGAAGCTCGCAGTGTTCTTATTGGTTTACTTCCATTAATTGAGAATATTTATGTTAAGTCAAAGGCTGTTAGTCTCCAAAGAACGCTTTTAGAAAGAAGAATAAAAGCGTTGAAACTAGCTATTCAAGTGATTGACAATCTTTCTTATAAATAACTTATCTAACTAAATAGAGTAACGAGTGCTTTAGTTCAATAAGAATTAAACCACTTTATTATTGATTTTTGAGTACCAATACATTTAAATGGATAAAAATTAAACAACTTTAAAGAGCTTTACTACAAAAAATGTAGTAAGGCTCTTATATTTTTATATCGAAATTAAATAACTTTATTATCACTTTACAGCTACTTCCTAAACATTGTTCTTCATTTACCAACCTGTGTATACTTTTTTCAAACTTTGCAACAGAACCAGTTTATTTATATGAAATGATTTTGAACGAAACATAATTAAAAGGAGTTTATATTAGATTACTTATTTAATTTTTTGAACCTAACACTTTAAAGTCATAAGCATGAATTGATTTTCCTCCCCGCACAGAGTTAATAATTTCTTCCATACCTATAACTTCACTTTCTTTAATCTTCTTCCCATTTTTTAAAGAGTAAATTTCTATATAATATTTACTTTTTCGATTTTTATCATACCGTAAGACATGTAATTGATTGTCCTTGAAGAAAGTTTGCTCATTGTATCTAACACCATCTGTTACATGATAGTCAATCTTAAACTTAGTATTTACTGTATTTGTCTGTGTATTAAACATAATAACGTTACCTAATCCATTTATAAAATATAATTCATTGTTATGTAGATATGCGGAATTGTTTTTTGTAAAAGGTATTGAAGCTGTAGTATCCTCTTCGGAAGACAACAAAATTAATTCTTGTTTTAATGTCGTTTTATTGATACGTAACAAATAAACTTTTCCTTTAATCGTATTACCATTTTCAACTAAAACCGTATAATAAAAATTTTCATCACTTAAAATAGAAGAATAACTAGAATATGACATATTTTTATCTAAACTAATTTCTGTAACACCTTCAAGCTTCATCTTTAAATCATTAAATGTTACCTTTTTTAGACTATATTCTTTTTTGTCTATATCTTGAGTTATGACCAAAATAGTTTCTTCATCCACTCCAGAGCTCATAAGATAATATGGGATATTTCCTTTATGAATACCTTTTTTATTACCATATACAATATTTGAATCATATCCTCCGGTATCAGGATTACTACCAGAATTATAGATGTTTACAAACAAGTCGATGTTTTTTAAATATGCTCTGTAATCTCCTGTATGTTGGTATTTCATCTTAAACTCTTTAAAGTTCTCTCCTACAATTTTAAGCTTATCCTTACTTTCTAATAAAAGTTCTTTTTTATTTTCTGATACTCCTATACCACCAAGCTCTAAACCATTCATTTTATAACCACTTGCTTCTCCATTCTTATTAATAAACACTGCATAACTAATACCTTTACCATCCATGTCTTGATCAGCTGTAGAAGAAAGATATACCACAGCTTGTTTATCCTTCAAAAAATCTTTTTTTTGAATATCTTCCTCAGATATCAAATCCACATTTGAGTTACTGAAAAAGAAAAAATAGACTAATATTGTAATCACAATTACACCTAAAATAACAAATAGTAGTTTTTTCATTATGATATATTCCTTTCTTACAAGAAGAAGTGCAACAAATGGATTCGTTGCACTTCTTTCTATTAGATATTTCGAACTACTGATGTCTGTTTCGCATCACGAACATCTCGTGGATATACGCCAGCGCCACCATCTTTGTCTAAATCTAAACCACCATTAAGCTGGTAAGCTGACCAGATAAGTTTTGAACAATTTTTAGCTCCATAATGACCAGTAGTTCTATTCGTGGCGAAATTATAAGAATATCCGTCTTTACCTACACGATTTTTCGCCCACCATGCAGCTTCATTTTTGTTTTGCCAAGTAGTATTTACAGATTTGACAACAGCGTCGCCTTTATCGACTTTACGAGCTGTTGTACTAAGTGTACGTACTCCATCACCTGGAACTGATTCTACAATTGTATTTGAATTATAGTACATACCAACATGTCCATGATTCAAATATGCAGTATATGAACCAGTATAAAAGAAATCGCCCATATTGCTATTACCTACAGATACTGTACCACCACTACCGCCTAACGTGTTTATTTTTTTATTTGCTTCTTTTTTACCTTGAGCTTCATCTGCTTTGAGTTCTTTATAAATTTGTTTAGTAATTGCCTCTTTCGTATTTCCTGTATTCTTTGCCATTTCATTAATACTTGATATTAATTCCGATGTACTCAAATCCGGTTGCATTTTCTTAATTTCATTCAAATAAGGTAAATCATCACTTTCTGCAAAAGTAGCAGTAGGTACAACTACAGCTGAAGTCATTAAACCCATTGTTAATACTAATGCATGTAATTTTTTCATATTACATCCCCCTTTTTGAAACTATTAATAAAAATACATATTTTACTAATAATTCATTTATTCGGAACATTACCCTCATCATATCTTACAAATAATGTATGTGTAAATGTGTTTTTCGGAAGAAAATTATTTCTCAAGACAACCTTTGGCAATGTATATAGAACAATCAGCAGTGAATATTTTTTGTCGGCTTGGCTGTATTGGGAGTATCGTGGAAAGAAATATTGCTCAGAATATTGTGCACACCTTGATGAAAATTAAAGGGGCTATGATTATGTTATCTAAAAAAGAAGTAATCTCTTTTCGCTCATTCATGGATCGGTCGTATAAAAGAAAAAAAGGAGTACAGCTATACAGTCAAAAAGGCACAATACATATCTCTTCCTAAATGGTAAAAATTATCAAAAGAAGGAAAAGATATGTACGATTACAAATTCGTGAAATGGTTCTGTTGCGAAGTTTTGTTAAGGTTAAGTGGTGCCAACAAAAAGTTGTACATTTTATGCGATTGTTAGTAGCTCCTGTAATTCATTGTATGTCGAAAAATCGAAGTCTGAGCCAAGACTTCGGTTTCGTTTTGACAATTACCTTGGTAAAGAATATTCGATTCTGATTGTCTAATATGCACTTTCAAACTTTGTCTATTTAAATAAACTTTGCTACTGTCCCCTAATTCATAAAGTTTGATGATACAATATAAAAGGAAAGTTTAGTCAATTCAGAAAATCGGAGAGGGGAAACAACGATGTCACTTTTACAGCAACATTTCGAAGAAAGACGTGGGTATATTTTCAATCGCCTAAAACAACCACAATATGTTGACCGAAGTATAGAGAAAATTCGGCAGGCTCAAAAAGAAATCAAACATACAGTACGAGCAATTAAGGATTTGTTTCTTCTCGATAGAACAACAAATCCTTGTTTACCGGACATCGCCCAGGTGTCGCTTCAACGTATCCTAGTATCAGAAGCATTTGAAAATATAAAAACCCTTGTTCCTTCCTCTATTCGAAAGTTAAGTGATGAAGAACGAGCAAAAGTATTAGATGAAACACTAAGTGTCGTCAACCAAGTCACGAATTTAGAACGAACAGTCTTTGTTATGATGTTTAATTCAAAAGAACAAATCCTCATGGATTTTTACAAAAAAAAGTGTAGATCGCAGACAGAGCTTCATTTTGATATTGCAGATAAAGACGGTTTTGATCAAGCGTTTTATCAAAAACGTATTGATGAGTTAAAAAATAATATTCGAGTGGCAGATTTTAGAAAGTTATGCGAAAATGAGCTCGATCCAAAGGACTTAGAATCATTCCAAAAGCGATATGAAGCAATTATATTACCAAAAGTACAAGAAATTGTTTCTCTCATTGAACCAAGTCTTATTAACTTAGATGTATTTTTAAATCCAGTTATTGAGTATGGTGTAGATCAAATTACATTAGATGACATGATAAAAAAATTAAGCAATAACCTTGTGTTACTTCACAAATTATCAAAAACCGAATATTGTCCAACCGTTGAAATGACGGTAAAAGAATATGCTTTTTTAGAAGCCATGAACGATTCTAAAAAAATAAAGGAGTTGCAACCATCTAAATGATTAATATTCAAGAGGATTTGTATCAGCAAGCAATAGAGACAAAAAAAGAAGTTATGATCATCTTAATGAACGGTTTCAGAGTACCTGGTAAGATTCTTGCAGTAGATAAATTCACGGTATTGATTTTAAATAACGGGAACCAACAATTGATCTATAAACAAGCTATTTCAACGGTTGTTCTTTAAAAAGACTCTTGGAGAGTTGATGAAACATATATTAAAGTAAAAGGGAAATGGATGTACCTGTATCGTGCCGTGGATTCAGAAGGGAATACCATTGATTTTTATCTAAGTAAATCAAGAGATAAACAAGCAGCCAAGTGCTTTTTCAAGAAAGCCTTGGCTTTTTCGTACGTTTCTAAACCTCGCGTGATAACAGTAGATAAGAACCTTGCCTATCCTGTAGCAATTCAAGCGTTAAAAGAAGAAAAACATATGCCCGAAGGCATAAAGCTAAGACAAGTTAGATATCTCAATAATATAGTAGAACAAGATCATCGCTTTATAAAGAAACGAATCCGTTCTATGTTAGGGTTCAAGTCTTTTAGCACAGCTACATCCATTCTTGCAGGAGTAGAAGCTATGCATATGATTAAAAAAGAACAGATTGATTTACAGGATCAGTCTGTTCAGAACCAGAAAGAATTCATCCATCAATTATTCGGACTAACAGCATAAAATACAATTCCACTAGAAATATATGCGCTATATTCTCTTTTATTTTATCTTTGCACCAGAACCCGATAGGGTTTATTTGGTATGCGTATTATTAAGAGTATGCTTCTATTTTAGGAATGCTTGACCCCTCAAAATGAAAGTACACTTTGTTTCCATTCTTAAGTTGATGGGCATGTATGGGGACCCCTATATATTGAAAATGTGAAAAATGTACCATCTAAAGTTAAAATACAAGTTTATGCAATAATTTACGAATAAATAAATTATACATACCCAAGAAATTACATTTTCTCAATACCTATTTGTTTCTATTAGTTATATATTTTAGTTAGATTACAGTAGTAATCTAACTAAAATATATTAAGCAAAGGGGAATGTAATATGGAAACAAAAGCACAACAATTAGTAGCAACGGTATTATCTCAACCAAAACCTTTAGATGGACAAAAAAACCGCTCAAGTGGGAACTTTAGTACTGAGAGCCTTCCTTCAGGTACACAATATTTAAAGTGGGAAATTGAGGGTGGAGGAAATCCAGATTTTGTTAGCTTTAATGTTATGAAAGATGTATCTGCTGGTACAGATCCCGTTGTTTTTCACGATGTATTAAGTGGTAATAGAACAAGTGTAGTATCAGCAAGATCATTGTATATTGCGAATCCTAAAAATGCATCTGAACCATTTACTGTAAGTGTATACGCCATTTTCTAATGCAGAAGGAAAGGGACTTCTTATCAGTCCTTTTCCTTTTTATTTATCACGAGTTAGTTATTTTCAACTGAAAAATAACTGATAGACATAAACATCCTTTGACCCATTTTTGCACGTTCTCGACAAAATCTCTAATTCCTTTTAATAGCAAATAATTAAATTTATACAACACTCTATCCAGTGTCAGATTGGTATATGTTGTATTATTCCCCCTTTTTGGGGGATGGGCAAAAACACCCAATATATATCATATGTACTCTATTTTTAGAAAGAAGGCGATAACATGAAAATAAATTTCATGTGGATAAGTTTACTGATATCTTCCCTACTTATCACAGGGTGTAATAACATAGCTTCAAATGACAAAAAAGAAAAGACAACTGCAACACATGAAGTAAATTACAAAGATCAAAAAAATTGGGAGTTTGAATCAGGCGATACACAATCACCAATCGCTATTGACACAACTAAGACACAGGAAATGAAAGACAATGGAGCAATCGAACTTAACTATAATAATGCTGTACTTGATGAAGTGGATAATGGCCACAGTATCCAAGTAGATGTTACTGGAACAGCAAAAATCAATGGTCGTTACTTTGATTTAACACAATTTCATTTTCATGCACCTAGTGAGCATAAACTTGATAGTAAGCATTATCCAATTGAAGCTCATTTTGTAAATAAAGCACAAGACGGTCGTTTAGCTGTTATTGGTGTGTTCTTTAAAGAAGGTTCAGAAAACCAAGGGTTCAAAAAAGTGATTGATAGTATTAAAAAAGGTGATAAGAACACTTCTGTTGGTAAAATCAATATTGCTGCTATGCTTCCTACCAACAAAAGTTATTATCACTACCTTGGTTCATTGACTACTCCCCCACTTTCAGAAAATGTTGAATGGTATGTCATGAAAAACCCGGTAGAAGTTTCAAAAGTACAAATAGAAGCTTTCCAAAGCTATTACAATAATAATAATCGTGACATTCAACCATTAAACGAACGTCTAATATTAAAACACGAAGAATAAATAAAATTGCCCCCCTACTAAACCCAATTAAATTAAGAGAAGGTATTAAATAAGGAAAAATCTATTTGAAGATTTTTCCTTATTTATTTTATTCCAAAAGGTGTACCTTTTGATACCGCAAACAGATTAGTAATAAATTTCTCAATATGGATATTACCAATATTCGTATTTATAATATTAAAAATTAACATTTAATGTAATATAATGAAAAAGTGATGGTTATCACCCTATTTGTTTCTCCTTATGCCATAGATAAGATCGAGTTCCTGGTCTTATCTATTTTTTTATATGGGGTAGTGACAGGGTTGCTGTCATAGACCGCAACCTAATTACTTAAATTTAATTAAGGAGTGTTTTTTATGTTACGTAGTACAGAGAAAGGTTCTGGTGCAAAAATAAAAGAGAATAAAGCACATATATTCCTAACGGAATCGTATCTTATGCTGCAAGTCCAAACAATTGATGAATGAATTCTTTCTGAGTTTGGACAGACTGATTCCGTAAATCAATCTGTTCTTTTGTAATCATATGCATGGCTTCTACTCCAGAAAGAATGGATGTAGCTGTGTAAAAAGATTTGAGCCCTAGCATAGAACGGATACGCTTCTTTATAAAACGATGATCTTGTTCTACTATGTTATTCAAGTACTTTTGTTGCCTAAGTTGCATACCATCAGGTATGCTTTTTTCTTTTTTCAACTGTTCCATTGCTATAGGATAAGCTGGATTCTTATCGACTGTTATAACACGAGGCTTTGAAACATGAAAAGACCGCAAAGCTTTCTTGAAAAAGTGCTTTGCAGCCTTCCGATCTCTTGTTTTGCTTAGGCAAAAATCGATTGTGTTTCCTTTCGAATCAACAGCACGATACAGGTACATCCATTACCCTTTTACTTTAATATATGTTTCATCAACTCTCCAAGAGTTATTTGTTTGTTTGAGGTAACGCCGAATCCGTTTGTCCAATTCAGGACCATACTGATGAACCCAACGCATAATCGATGTATGAGAAATAGATAAACCCCGTTCCTCTATCATTTCCACCAAATCACGAAAACTGAGATTGTACCGTTAATAAGATAATATCAGGCTGATAATGTTTCCATTTGAATAAATTTTGGTTTTCCATACTGATCATGCTCCTTTTTTAGAGTAGTAGTAGTATCAGTATATCTAAGTTTACTAGATTTCTTGCACCAGAATCGTTTACTTTGTATCTTGGATAATTGTTTGTAAAATAGATTCCCATATGTTAGGATCGTCAGGTAAGAAATGTCCTGCATCTTTCATATAATGTGTTGTTATATGAGGGTTCACTAAGGCTAATTTTTTTATTTCTTCTATTGAAGATAAAGTGTCGGCTGTACCATGCCAAATATGGATAGGGATAGAAATATCTTGAAAATTAAAGCCCCAATATTTTGCTAAGAGAGCAGGTTCTGCTACTGCTTCATCTACACTATTTCTTAATGCCTCTTTCATATGGATCATAGTTAACTTAATATCTTCATCTGTTTGAAGAAATTGTTGATCCCATTTGCATAAATGGGCATTCCCCTTTTTCATCCCCTGTATATATTTTTCAGGTTTTTTTTCCATTTGCTTTTTTTGAGTACGATATACCCATTTTAATAGCAAAGGTAATCGTTTGGAGAGAAAGAAAGCAATCCGATTTTCACGGCACATACTAGCTGGCGGCTTCTCATTCTCAAACGGAGTTGTACTAGAAACCATCTGTACAGATTGTAAACGTTCAGAGATTTTATAAGCACAAGCAGCTGCATAAGCACCTCCTCCTGAAACACCTATAATAGAAAAAGTTTGGAGCTTTAGTTGATCTGCTAATTCATTTACATCTTCTGCCCAATCCAGAACAGTTCGATTCCGTTTTGGATCAGAGAGTCCGTAGCCAGGTCTGTCTATTGAAAGAAGTCGTATCCCTAATCGTTTGGCTACCATATCATCTGTTAATGACCAAATTCTTGAACCAGGTGTACCGTGGAATAGCATGACTGGTAATCCATTTGTTTTACCATATTCAATGTAGGCTAACTTACGCCCATCTTGTAAAGTTATGATGTGATCTTTCATATTATCCACTCCTATAACAAATTACAAACCGACCGTTCAGTCTAATTTTATAACGAGAGTAGTTCCTTTGTAAATACTGGAATTTTCATTTTGTAACATAGCCCCTTTTGACTTCATTGTATCCTAAAACAATACCTTTTTAGTACAATTTAGATAAAAAGAGAATAGTAAGGATGGTATTTTTATATGAATCTCTCGATTCAAGATGAACTACAACCATTTGGGGAAGAACTTGCAAGAGAAATCGGTTTTATAAAGTGAAAACGTAAGTTTTCTGGATCAGACTTAGCTACTATTTGGATTAGTCAACGGGTGGCAAGTGATCCCCTAGTTCGATTATGTAGTAGACTTCATGCAACTACGGGTACTTTACTCAGCCCTGAGGGCTTAAATAAACGTTTAAATGTGAAAGCAGTTTTGTTTTTAAAACATATTTTTTCTTTGCTATTACAACAAAAAGGGTTCTGTTGCAAAGATTTCTAAACTAAGATAACCTGTAGAAAAAGTGTGAGCAGGAGAATGATATATGGGGTATTTTAAGGGAAAACAGTTTAAAAAGGATATTATTTTGGTAGCCGTCGGCTACTATTTTCGTTTTTCTTTAAGCTATCGCGATGTATCTGAAATCTTGAAAGAGCGTGGTATTTCGGTTCACCCAACAACCATCATGCGCTGGGTTCATGAATATGGAAATCTTATCTATCAAATTTGGAAGAAGAAAAATAAAAACGTTCCATTATCTTGAAAACTAGATGAAACCTATATAAAAGTCAAAGGAAAATGGTGTTATTTATATCATGCAATTGATAAAGACGGGCACACATTGGATATTCAACTTCGTAAAAAACGGGATCATCAGGCTGCCTATGCCTTTATGAAAAGATTAGTCAAAACGTTTGAAGAACCAGCGGTTCTCACTACAGACAAAGCACCAGCATTACTTTGCGCATTTAACAAATTAAGAGAACAAGGCTTTTATATACATACAACTCATTGTACAATCAAGCATTTGAACAATCTCATTGAACAGGACCATAGGCATGTGAAGCAACGTTTTTCCAAATCCGCAGGATTTCAAAATCTTCGCCACGCTTCCCGTACCTTGAAAGGCATCGAAACCATTCATGCTTTATATAAATGAAACCGAAGTCTTGGCTCAGACTTCGGTTTTTCGACATACAATGAATTACAGGAGCTACTAACAATCGCATAAAATGTACAACTTTTTGTTGGCACCACTTAACCTTAACAAAACTTTGCAACAGAACCAGAGAATAGTAACGTGCTTTTAACTGCAAGAATAGCCTAAATCCTTAAGTTGATGGATGTGGGGTATCGCCACATATCCATCAACTTAAGAAAACAAGTCACCCCAAAAACGATAAATAAGCTTTTTCGTTACAAGAAAGCCCAAATATTTCGTTCTGGGGTGTAATAAAACCCTAGATTGATAGCGATGTGGCCGTGCCTCTTTAAAAAAATGGTTAAAATTCCCTTGACGCTTAAAAATAGAGTGCTATAATAAATAAAAACATATGAACATATGAACAATTATTCATATGTTGTAAAAAGTAGATACTGAGGGGAACTATTTGTTAGATTTTATTATAGTTAGTGCTGGTCAAGCTGGTTTGAGCATGGGATATTACTTGCAAAAAGAAAGCTATAATTTTGTAATCCTTGATGGAGGGAAACGAATTGGGGACTCGTGGAGAAATAGATATGAACCCTTGGTTCTATTCACACATAGATTACATAGTTCACTGCCAGGAATGAAATTTCTTACAAGCTAGAACACATGTAGAAAACGAAATGGATGTCTTTGTCTTTTTCGTACTTTTTTATAACTATTAAGAGGTGTAAAAGGATGAAAAATCATACGAATAAACTTAAGTATAAAGGTATTTCTATAATTTATGATTACTTAATGAGTAACAAATTATTTATAAAGGCAAGGGGGCGAGCTTTCTCCCTTCTTCCCCTTAAGTCAAAACAAGATATTTTATTTGTTGGTGTCGGAACTGGAGAGGACTTTCGTTTTATTCCTTCAGATGTCCATATTACAGGAATTGATCTTTCACAAGATATGTTAAACAAAGCAAAAACTAAAATACAGGAAAATCAGGCTACACTTCTACAAATGAATGCAGAGCAACTACAGTTTCCAGATGAATCTTTTGATGTAGTATCTCTAAATCTCATTTTAAGTGTTGTTGAACATCCAAAGCAGGCTTTAGCTGAAGCTCTTCGAGTAACTAAACAAACAGGATTCTTATTAGTTTTTGATAAATTTTTACCTGAAGAATCGTCTTCCAGTATAAGTAGAAACATAATCAACACCATTACTTCCTTGCTTGGCACAGATATTAATCGGAAGTTCAGTGATATATGCAAGGATTTGCCAATAAAGATTGTATATGAGGAACCTTCTATATTTAAAGGAAACTATAAAATTATTCTTTTACAATGGGCAGTATGATGCTGAATTTAAACATAGCGTATACTGTGTCAGGATGTACTATATAGAATTTGAACTACTCACCACTTAACGTCCTTACGGACTGTTTGAAGTGGGAGATTCCTAAGTACAGAGTTCTATCGAACTCTAATGGATTAGGCTATCCCCGTAGTTCCTACGGTTAAGAGACGAATTGCTTCGTTTCTCAGGTTGATCGCTGCATTCCTATCTCTATCGTGATGTGTGCCACAAGAAGAGCAATTCCACTCACGAATTATTAGATTTTTAACGTTTTTATTCTTGTATCCACAATTGGAACATAACTGACTAGAAGCAAATGTTTTAGATACCACAACAACTTGTTTGCCATACCATTTTGCTTTATATTCCAACATCGTTCGA
>NZ_JAHCDO010000061.1:0-9324 GCF_050768835.1 Bacillus pfraonensis
TTTGTTCCTGCCAACCGGCGAGGGGGCCCCTCAAGGATTGAGGGGTTGGGGAGTTCGATTGAGGGGGGCTGGGGAAAGAGTTCCCCAGTGGGTTTGGGCAAAGCCCAAGGTTTGTTTTTGCCATGCTGTGCATGGCTCGGCAAAGCCGAAAAGCGTCGCAGACCCCTATCGATTTTGATGCGTCAGGGTCAAAATACGTATAGGGTTACATTAATTGACTCGATTTCGTCGCTTTGCTAGACTTATGGTATCAATTAATCTAGGGGAAGTGGTGGCACTTTATGTTGTTCTCTATTTCATTTAATCAATCTCACCAAAGTTCATTAAGCCATAATAACAGGGAAAACATTCATGGGAATCCAGGTATCGATCCATCCAGGTTAGACGAGAATATCTACTTTGTTCAAGAGAACATCCGAAGTGTATACAAGGATGTCTTTCAAGAAGCCGTGGACAAGTATAACGAGAAACAAAAACGGAATGACCGTAAGATTAAGGACTATTACGAAAAAATACGTAAAGATGAAAAGACACATGAGCAACGAGAACTCGTTGTAGCGATTGGGGAAGGCAAAGACGACCCAAAGTATAGGGAAGCCAAAAAGGAAGCGTTAAAACAATACGCTGGGGCGTTTCAAGAGCGAAATCCAAATCTAGCAGTTTATAACATGGTTTTGCATGATGATGAAGCAAATCCGCATTTACATATTAACTATGTACCGAATTTCGAAAGTAGTCGAGGATTAACGAGGCGTGTCGGAATGGATAGAGCCTTGCAACAACAAGGCATAAAAGGAAAAGGAACGGAACTTATTGCAAATTGGAGAACATTAGAAACGGCTTATATCGAGGAATTAGCAAAAGAACATATTCCTGATTTTGAAAGGGCCAATGTAGGGTCTCACAAGTACATGAAAGTCCGTCAATACAAGGAATATGCAGAAACAAAATCATTTGTTGAAAATCAAGTACAAGAAAAAGAAACGCAATTACAAGTTGTTGATCATCATTTGAAAGATGCTGAAGAAAAAGCAAAAGAATTACAGATGGTGAAAAAGCGTTTGGAAAGTGATGTCGTTGATAAGTACAAAGAATTAGAGACAATGAAGCAACAAGTGGAAAGTGGAAGTGAAAAGCTGCAACTGATTGGCCAAGGTTATGTAGAGTTAGAAAAAAGAGTAAAACAAAAGCAACAAGAATTAGATAGTGTTGCGGATCAAGTACCAAATGAACCTGTTAAAATTCCATTTTTGCGTAAAGAAGTAATAACAGAAGTACAGGATAAGATGTTTGGAAAAGCTGAAATCACGAAGAAACAGACAAGAAATTATGTGTTATCACCAGAACAATATCAAGAATTAACAAAACAAGTGAATGCAGCGGTTACTATCAAAAAGGATTATGAGCGTTTGAGAAAAACAGACTTTGTGAAAGAGTATCAAAGTTTAAAAATGACTGCAGAAGGTTGGATGGAAGAGAATAGGATATTGAAACAAGAAAAAGGTCAGTTAAAAAATGAAGTTAGTGTATTACATAAGGAAATAGGGTCTTTAAAAGCTCATATAAAGGATTTACAAATAAATATAAGGGTTTTATACCAACAGACGAAAACGGCTTTAAAAGAGCAATTTCAGGCGCTTAGAGGGCTTGTTAAAAATGAATTGGTTGGTAGGGAAGTTAATAATCATTTTGAACAGGAACATAAGAGGGAAATGAATAAGCAGAGAGGGTTTGATATGGAAAGATAGACGTGATAATGGTGAAAAAGAGAATTGACTTTTAGTAGATGGAAACCTTTAGTAACGTATTTCATGTTATTATAAAGAAAGATGTAATAAACGAGAAAAACCGCCCATGCTTTGGTCGGCAGGCGGTTTTTCATAATAAGGTTGGAATCAACCAATATATATTCTATATACATTCTAACATATAAAAGTTGATTCCTTCCACTAAGGGAGAGAATTATTTTATGACAAAAGTTGTAGATTTTGGACAAGCTGAAAAGAAAGCTAGATCAAGAGAAAATCAAATTGAAAGCTTTTTAGAACAAGCAAATGTAGGCTTATCTTCTGAACAACAGCAATTGTTGTTGCAAATTTTACATAGTACAACTGGTGAAGATTATTTTATAGGTAAAAAGAAAAAACGAACTGATGGGGTGAAGTTCGTGCAATTAATTATGGATAACATAAATTATTTAAATAAAATTGGTTACTTACAACCTAAAGAAGAAGCATTTTTATTTAAGCTTACTCCTTACATTGAGTTTAAGACAAATGTAATAATAGAAAGAGTAGATAATGAATTAGAGGTTGAAACAAATGCAGCAACTCCTAGTTATTTAGCTGAACAATTTGGAAATACTAGAGAATATATTTCTAGGATTATGAACTCCTTATTAAAGAAAGGTATACTTGGTGTTGCTGAAGCTGGAATGACTACTGATGATGGAAGAATTTGTTCTTCTAGAACATGGTTTGTGAATCCTAATGTTATGTGTTGTTCTCCTAAAGATGGTGTAGATAAGGCAACTCAACATATTTTTAAAAGATCTCTTCGGAATTTTAAAATTAAAGATAGCAGTAAAAAACATAAATTACCAGTTTATTTATTTTAAAAAAGCCTGACTTTTAGTCTTGCTTTTTTTTATTTTATCTTATTTCCCATTTTTTAGGTGTGATTATTTAGTCACACAGGTGTGATCAAATAATCACACCCTACCCCCTTTAAACCCTTGATATTATTGAGTTTTTGTATTTTTCCTTTCTCACTCTATATATATAGCTAAAAGTTCCGCAAGGAACGGGTCGTATTTTTGAGAAAACCACTCAAAAATCTCCACCCTCAAAATAAAAAAATCAGTTCGTTTATCCTCACCTTAAGGCTAACGCCTTTTTTTTTATTTTGTCCTTGCAAAACTTTTTTCGGCTCGATTTGCCTTTATCGCCAAGCCGACAGACCAAAAGCAAGATAATGGTTATCGACTTGAATAAGCAATTATACGAGCCGAACCGCTAGTTCATCCGTTCAAGATTCTCTCTTATTCTATATTTCATTAACGCTAAGTTCCTGGGGGCTGGCCCCCAAACCCCCAGCCAGCACTCTTGCCCAAAAGCAAGGAAAAGACTTTTGATTATTTCTTTTTAGGGTTATTGATTTTTTCCGAGTATAGAAGTTTTTCAACATAATGGTTTGAAATAGGTAAAGGTTGTGTGTCTGTACTATTTTTAAATTTCCTATAATTTGGTTTTTTAATTGGTGTTGTTGTAGTTTCTGCAAATTCATATGGGTAATTCACTTTAGATTTATCTTCAAGCATATAGATTGCTCCTTTTTTAAAGTGTTTGTTCAAGAAATCGTACATACAATACAATATGTTTATATATTTTTTTGGGGACTGGTTATGTATTAAACAATTCATATGCTTGATGATTTAATTGGATTAGTTGCTTTTATTAGTGATAAAAGTAGTGAAAATTGGATATGAATAAACATTCATGTGAGGTTAATATAATGTCTTTTATTAGTGGTAAATAAAAAAGACTCATTCGTTCTTATTAAGAATGAATGAGTCCTTTTATAGATCTTTTCATTAAAAATAAAAAAATCTATACAATCTTATGCATGTTTTTGATCACAATGATGTTTGTGTTTTGAGGGGGAGTATACATATTTTAATTTTTTTATCAATTAAGGGATTCTCAAAACTTAATATTATCTATTATTTTGTTGAGCGTTTATTTTCGTTAAAATGTGGGCGGTAAGCTTTTGAAGTATCATTATGATGTTCTTGTTTTGAAGACTTATTATAATATTTGTGTTTTGAACAATCATTATAATATACGTGTTTTGAAGAATTATTATAATATTCGTTTTTTGGACAATCACAATGATATTTATGTTCCGGACAATCATTGTGATGTTTGTGCTTCCAGCAATCACAATGATATTTATGTTTTGGACAATCATCGTGATGTTTGTGCTTCCAGCAATCACAATGATATTTATGTTCCGGACAATCATCGTGATGTTTGTGCTTCCAACAATCACAATGATATTTATGTTTTGGACAATCATCGTGATGTTTGTGCTTCCAGCAATCACAATGATATTTATGTTTTGGACAATCATCGTGATGTTTGTGCTTCCAGCAATCACAATGATATTTATGTTTTGGACAATCATCGTGATGTTTGTGCTTCCAGCAATCACAATGATATTTATGTTTTGAACAATCATCGTGATGTTTGTGCTTCCAGCAATCACAATGATATTTATGTTCCGGACAATCATTGTGATGTTTGTACTTCCAGCAATTACAATTCGAACTCATTTTTTTATACCTCCTTTTCAAACAAGATTTGTATTATTTTATGTTTTTATAAGAAAAACGCTTGTTTCCTTAACCTATCTTATATTTTTGTTTTCTTATCTCATTCTTTATATAAAGATTGAAAGCTTAAAATAGAAATCTCTTTTAAATTTCAAAAAAACTCTCTATGAATGATCATTCATAGAGAGTTAACATAACGTCCTATTATCGTCACAGCACTTTTGACTATTCCAATAAAAAAATAATCGTTTACACTTCAGAAGAAAATTTGTATTATATGATTGTTAAAAAATGGAATTAAGGGAGTGGTTAAAATTAAAAAAAGTATTCTTATTCCGGTAATGAGTATAGGATTTTTAGTTTTTATTCCATTTTATAGTCCTGTACAGAATACAGTTTCCGCTCAAATTAACAATGAAAAATCATCGATAAATGAAAGTGAGTTTTGGCTTTATGATGGGGATGCAATAAGATACTACCCTTATTTTAATACTTTTATTGGGATTGCTGATGTAAGTTCATCTAATGAACAAGAACCAAGTCGTGTAGTATTTGAGTTTTATAATTTAATAGGTGATCTATCATATGTAACAAGTGCTACTATACCTAATCATAAGCATTCAGCTTTTCAACCATTTTTAGCCCCTATAAAATTTCTAGAAGAAGCTACTTATTCTGTAAAGGTCAAAGTTATAAATGCAAAGGTCGATCCAAATAAAGTTAAATTTGCTCATATAGAATAATATATGTGTGTACATGTACAAAGAAGGAGCCTCTATTTATTAGAAGCTCCTTCTATTTATCTAACATGTTCTGTAACTTACTTTGCGTTTTAGGTTACGATTGCTCTCTCTACTCCTAAAAAACGGGTACAAGTTGTCTTTTTAAACTATGAAAATGGTGATGAATAAAAATCCATGTAAGGTTAACATAACGTATGATTATCGGTAGCAAGGACAAGGGGGAATCCTTGTGTTTACTTTGTTTCTTGTTTCTACACTTGTTCAATTCATATGCATGATTTTATACATTGTTGATATAGCAAGAATTCCGAGGGGCTTTGCTATTTTGTTTTTCTGTTTTTTTTGTATAAAATCTTGTATAAATTACTAAATTGGTAGATGTAAAAGAAAACACTGTGTAGCAACTATAGAACGGATAATAGCAGCTATGAACAAGAAGAACATAACACTAGAACAGGCTATAAACCTTAGTGGTATCAAGTGCTGAAAGGATTGACGTAGCAACCGTTGCTATAGATAGCGTAGCAGATATAGAACAAAAGAAATTATTTTGAATTTGTTTTGTTTAGTAAATAAATTTTAAAATTTAATAGAAAAAAGAGAGAAGAATTTTTTAGGATTCTTCTCTCTTTTTAGTGCATAAACATTTTTAATTAGCAGTTAAATCCAGTTGTTCCAAGTTGTACTTGTTGAGTTTGTAATACTTTCAAAGTCAAATCAAGAACGATTTTCTCACGTAATTTGTCAAATGCTTTTTCGTCATGTTTTTTATCACATGAATCTCCATGATGTTTTTTATCATGATGATCAATATAGCATGGCGAATAGTCAAGCTCATAAAATTCTGCACTAATTAATTCACAGAATGGTTGTTCATTATAGAAAACATTATTTTCAAAGAAGTATTTGTCTAGACGAGGAACATCATTCTTTTTTGGATTAATGAAACGAGCTTTACTTTCTGAAGAAAAAGCTATAACTGCTGGAGAAAGAAATTCATCTTCAGTTATATCAGCAAAACCAGAGAAGTGAACCTTTGCAATTTTATCATAAATTACGCCATTGCAATCTTTACCCGCATATTCAATATTTTTACGAATAAAACCTTCTACAAACAATTTTGCTCTTGTTACTTGTAAATATCCTGTTGCATTAATTGGTTCATACTCAACAGGTACTAGTTTACATTGTGTTAAAAATACATCTTTTAACACTCTTTTAATTTCTACTGCTGGTGGACAAAGTGGAATATCTGCCTCTACTACAATTTGAAGCGTTCTTTCTGCTAATACAACTGGAATTTTAACTCTTGGATTTGTTGCAAGAACAGGCGTTACGTCAGTATCGCTGAGTGGAGTTCGTGTTTCTGATTTAACCTTACAATCATCTTTTTTAATATGATCATTGTAATATTTATTTTCTTGATCACCCAATTTAAAAAACCTCCATTTATTTTATATTTAGATTGTTTCTACATCTACTTTAATATGATATTTAATATATCTATTTGTGTGCAGGCTTGTATAATAGTGATTTTCCTCATTTTTAAATAATAAAAGTTAGATTAGATAGGATTAATAAAATCAATGTTTTTTATATCAGATTTTGCTTAGCATATATTTTAAAAGAGAATAAATAATACAAAAATTTATTGCACCATTTTAAATAAGAAAACATATATTATAGTGTGGAACGAGTATTCGAACGATTGTTTTGCACTTATATTTAAAATCTCCTTAATAAGAAAGGAAACCTATTAATAGGTTTCCTTTTTTTAAATAAAATGGATATTGTTTTAGGTAATTTGAAAGTCAACTAGTATTTAAAGGTTTTACTTTTTGAAAAGATAAATAGACAAATTATTATTAATTGATAGCTGTAAAAGGTAATAAAAACTTTTCTTTAAATTTAAAAAAGAAGGTGTTACCTTTTTAAAGAAGGAAAAAGACTATGTAACAACTAAAAAACAGCTTAGAGCAGAGGGAGGACAAAGTATGGCTCAAACTTATTGGGGATCAGAGGTAGCTAAGAACTTAGGGATTGGCTCAAGTACTTTACGTAAATATTGCCTTGCCCTGGAAGAAGCCGGGTATCCTTTCGAGCGGGGTAATAATAATTCAAGAGTTTTTTTTCATAAAGACGTAGCAACTATAGAACGGCTAATAGCAGCCATGAACAAGAAGAATATAACGCTAGAACGGGCTGTAAATTTAGTGATATCAAGTGTTGAAGAAAATAAGGTAGCAACTGTTGCTACAGATAGCGTAGCAGATACAGAACACATAAAAGTATTAACAGAACGTATAGAACGATTAGAACAACTGAATTTAGAGTTAATTCAAAGATTGGATCAGCAAAGTAAAATTTTACAAGAAACTGATGCTCAAAGGATAATAAGAGAAGAGCAAAGAGATACTCAATTAATGCAAGTATTAAGAGAAATACAAGATAGTAAGCGTCTAGTAGTAGCTTCAGAACAGAAAAAATCATTTTGGAGTCGTTTATTTGGTAAATAAATTAGAATTTAGTGATAGAAAGAAATGAGCTTTTTTAGCTTTAAAATATTTGAGCATTAAGTAAGAAAAAAACTCAAAAATTATAGGGGATTAATTTTACAGGCATGAGTGCGAATGATTAATTGTAAGATTATTTACTTTACTTTTTCATTTTAATATAAGTGCTATTTAAGGGAGAGATAAAGTAATGAAAATCAGTAAATTACAAAAAGGTGATTTAATTGGAATTTATTCCCCCTCATTACCAGCAACTTATACAGTACCTAAAAGATTTAATCGAGCAAAAAAATTTCTGATGAGCAAAGGATTTAATATAATTGAAGGAAATTTGACTGGTAAACATGATAACTACCGATCTGGAAGCATTAAAGAACGGGCAGAAGAACTCAATGAGTTAATACGAAATCCGAATATCAAATGTATCATGTCAACCATTGGTGGAATGAATTCTAATTCAATATTGCCCTATATTGATTATAAAGCATTTATGAAAAGTCCAAAAATTATGATAGGTCATTCTGATGTTACTGCAATATTACTTGGGATATACGCAAAAACTGGAATACATACATTTTATGGACCTGCATTAATCCCTTCATTTGGTGAATTTGAGCCATTTGTTAACTTTACATACGAATATTTTAGTGACATGTTAGAAGAGAAACAAACATTACCTTATAATATTAAAAGGCCACCTTATTGGACGGATGAATTTGTCAATTGGAAAGAAAAAACTAAGAAAAAACAACTTAGAAAAAATGATTGGGTCTGTGTAAATAGAGGAAAAGTAACAGGTAGATTAATTGGGGGGAATTTAAACACATTAAGTGGTATTTGGGGTAGCGAATACATGCCAGAAATAAAGCAAGGAGATATCCTTTTTATCGAAGATACAACAAAAGATGCTGCTACTATTGAAAGAAGTTTTTCATTACTTAAAGTCAATCGAATATTTGATAAAATTTCTGGTTTAATTCTTGGAAAACATAAACAATTCAATGATAATGGTACAAACAAAAAACCATATGAGATTCTATTAGAGGTTTTAAATGATACTAACATACCTTTTATTGCAGAATTTGATTGCTGCCATACTCACCCGATGTTAACTGTCCCAATTGGTATTAAAATAGAGATGGATGCAGAAAATAAAACATTAACAATTCTTGAAAAGTGGATAAATTAAAAAGTGCAATAGACCGTCAGGAGAAATAATTATAACTGTAAAAAGGTTGGAGCATAAATTCATGCATGATCTTAGCCTTTTTATTATCAATGATTTGAATGTATACTTTTGTTAGTGTTTTTGGAGAAAATGAGTAAAGTACGATAAACCTAATAAAATAAAGGAAATGAAAAGGAGTCCTATTAATTTAGGACTTTTTTTCGTTTTAGGGTAATAAAGAGAGCAAAGTGAAAGTGATTAGTAGAGGTCGTTGCATGTGTTGGTCAATCAAAACGGACCTAGCGAAGCGAAGGGAGTATTTGACTTGACCAACTAGACGGACACCTGAACCCTCTTGGTATTGAACAAACGGTCGTTTGTTCCTGCCAACCGGCGAGGGGGCCCCTCAAGGATTGAGGGGTTGGGGAGTTCGATTGATGGGGGCTGGGGAAAGAGTTCCCCAGTGGGTTTGGGCAAAGCCCAAGGTTTGTTTTTGCCATGCTGTGCATGGCTCGGCAAAGCCGAAAAGCGTCGCAGACCCCTATCGATTTTGATGCGTCAGTGTCA
>NZ_JAHCDO010000062.1:0-30430 GCF_050768835.1 Bacillus pfraonensis
TTTTGGAGTTTATTAAAAGAAACGTTCGTTATTAAAAACAGCACCTAACCTTGTTTAAATACGGTTAGGTGCTGTTTTAGTTACCATAGTCCCACTTATCGGCAGCAAAACGGTTGCTATTAATCTCCAAAAAAATATAAGTATTTTATTTTACGGTTCTGGTGCAAAAACTTCGGGGAAATTGCAAATAATCTCTATATCTTGAACATACTGATACTATTACTCTAAAAAAGGTGTGTGATCGGTATGAAAAAGGAAAAATTGTTCAAATGGAAGCACTATCAACCTGATGTTATCTTATTAACGGTAAGATGGTACCTACGGTACAACCTCAGTTTTCGTGATTTGGTGGAAATGATGGAGGAACGAGGTTTGTCTATTGCTCACACCACTATTATGCGTTGGGTGCATCAATATGGACCTGAATTAGATAAAAGAGTACGACGTCATCTTAAGACAGCAAATGATTCCTGGAGAGTCGATGAAACGTATGTGAAAGTAAAAGGTCAATGGATGTATTTATATCGCGCAGTCGATTCAGAAGGAAATACAATTGATTTTTATCTTAGTGAATCAAGAAATAAACAAGCAGCCAAACGCTTTTTCAAGAAAGCCTTGGCTGCTTCTCATATTTGTGAACCTCGCGTTATAACAGTAGACAAGAACCCAGCCTATCCTGTAGCAATTCAAGAATTAAAAGAAGAGAAACATATGCCTGAAGGCATACAAATAAGGCAAGTTAAATATCTCAATAATATAGTGGAACAAGACCACCGTTTCATTAAGAAACGTGTGCGTTCTATGTTAGGACTCAAGTCATATGAAACAGCCACTTCTATATTGAGTGGCGTTGAAACTATGCATATGATGAAAAAAGGACAACTTCACCCACAGGTGAAGTCTGCCCAAAATGAAGTTAGGTTCATACATAAATTGTTTGGAATTGCATCATAATCTACCATTGAATAGTCTATGCAGGTTTCTATGCCTCTATCAAATGATTTTTGCACCAGAACCGTAACAACACTGATAAGGAAGAATTGGCAAATAAATTATATGCGTATCGCAACAGTAGAGTACATGGGAAAAGGGATGCGAAAATGGATCTACTGGTTCCATCTATATTAGATTCTAATAATAAGGAATGGGAGATAATAATTGAAAATATTGCTGACTTGGTTATAAAACAATTTTGTTATTCATAATTAATACCCTCTTATTGGAGAAGTTTAATAACATTAAAAAAACAGTTGGGAACGTGTTGCCCGACTGTTTTTTTTATGCCACAACCGAAGCAAAGCGGAGGGCGTAGTTGTAGCTTCGAAATAAAGTTTGATTAAATTAGCTCTATAAACCTTAATATATTCAATTTAATCATTCTTTTATAAAAAAGTTCGAGCATTTTTCCGTTCTTTTAGCCTATTCATTCAATAAGAAACCAAAATTACAGATAGATATCGGTTCATTGAGGGCTAGTATATATATGAACTGTCCTATGTTGACCATTAATCATTTTACAAACTTGAATACAGAGCCTTGGAGTAGGTCTAACAGTAATATCTGATGTTAAGTGGATAGTTTCTTCACTGTTTCCCTTCACTCGCTTTAAGGCTGCAGATAATATACCTTCACATACACTACGCCCAAAAGACTCATAAGTATGAACAGTTTCTAAATGTTGTTCTATGTATTCAGTATCCAATTTTTTCACTTTCTTCTCCTCCTAGATATTTGTAATATACTATACGGATAATCTGTTCAGAATTTATACATTTTGCACAAAACTTTATTTCAAAGTAACGGCACTAGTTTGCAGATTTCTTCTGGTCCAATGTTTATCGTCACCATACAACCACTTTTCGTGGGTGAAACAGAAATATCTGCTGTTAATCGGACTATTTCTTCACTTTTTCCCTTCACCAGTTTTAAAGATTCATTTAAGATAGCCGCACATAAACTACGTCCAAAAGAATCATAATCATTAACAGCTTCTAAATGTTGTTCTATGTATTCTGCATCCAATTTTACCATTTTCTTCGCCTCCATTAAGTTATTGGCATAAAACTACACTTAATAATATGTTCCAAATTAATATATTTATGTAGCTTTAAAATAAAGTCTGATCAAAAATGTTCGACAAACCCATATATTCCGGAAAAAGAAACGAAACCATTTTGAAAAAAAGATTAATCAAAATGGATGGGTATAATTTTGTGATGGAGTTATTTTTTTTTAGTTTGATTAAAATTCACTTAGAATTCTTTAATCGAAAAGGAATACAACGGTGCAACTTTTATAACTTATCAAGACCTAAATTGAAAAAAGTTAGATAAATTAAAGGACATAACATATTTTATATGACTAATATGTTATGTCCTTTCTTATTAAACTAACGCACCCGTTAGTTTAAGTGCATTTATTCACAAACTTTAGTATTGTTGTTTTATAAAAAAGATAGATCATTTAAAACAAAGTTCGATTATTTATAATAAAGATTGATCATTTATAATAAAGATTGATCATTTATAATAAAGTTTGATTAAAAATCCTGTGTGAATATGCAGGATTTTTTCTTGTTCAACAATCGGGCCATTATATTGAATAACTTATTGTGGAAATTATGAAAAATTGAGATGATTATTATTAAGTTAAAGGGCAGTTTAGAGTGGCCACCGACCAACTAAGTGGTTGCTTACACTCAATTATTGAAAGGAAAGTTTGATTCTTTCGCGAATTCATTATACATGCCGAAATTATGAAATTCGCAAAAGAATCGCGGTAGAGCATTGGAAAGAGCATTTTAATTTTCTATAACTCCATAGGGAAGTGATTACGCATGAATCAAAGACCGTCAGAAGAAGAATATGCCGGAGACTTCGGAGAGTATATCCGGTTGGTGCCGGATGGCAACATCATCGACATTCTGCTCGCCCAGGAAAAGCAAATGACCAAGCTGCTGGCATCGTTGACCGAAAGCCATGGCGCGTATCGGTATGAGGAAGGAAAATGGACGCTGAAAGAAGTCGTGGGCCACATCGCAGACGGAGAACGCGTCATGACCTACCGCCTGCTCCGGTTCGCAAGAGGGGACCAGACGCCTCTGTCCGGTTTCGACCAGGAATTGTTCATGCCTCCTTTCGGAAGCTGGACAACCGCGCAATTGGCCGAAGACTACCGGGCCGTACGGCAATCGACGATCACACTGCTGCGCGGGTTACCGGCGGAGGCGTGGTCCCGCAAAGGCACAGCCAACAACGCAAGCATTACGGCGCGTGCCCTCGCGTACGGCATCGCAGGACACGAGATTCATCACATGGGGGTCATCCGAAATCGGTATTTGAGTTAGTTGTCCGGAAGATCGGGACGGAAGCTGCGCGGAAAACGCGGCTTCCGTTCTTTCTTTATGGCAGCCTTCCCGCCCCGTTCATAGACTGATATGAAGAGAGGACAAGACGGGTTGAAAAAAGCAGCAGCGATTGCTTGCAGACTGGATTTTGTCTAAAAATGAAAAGCAAATAATAATCTCAAACAAAAAAAATCAAGGCCTCTTCGTTAAGCTAACGAAGAACGAGAGCTCAATACATCATACGAATGACAAATAAGGATTGGTGGTTATTCCGCAAAAGGGCGCTTTAATTGAGCAAGGATAACAAAAAATTATCAAACTTTTTTATAAAAGGATGAGTCAATTGAATATAGAAAAAGCGTGTTTTGATCAATCTTTTTTTCAAAACACGCTTTTTCTATTTGCCTCTTTTATCAAGGTTTATTAGGTTAATTTAATCAAACTTTATTTCAAGGCTACAAGTATTTCTATAAAAAAAGGAACTGTTGCGCACAGTTCCCTTGGTATTATCCTCCAATGGCCAATTAAACCCAGTCTGCACTTTCATCAGCGAGTCTTTGTAAGTCATTCATAAAAACACTTGCATGATAACCATCACAAACAGCATGATGAATTTGTAAAGAGACAGGTAGGAATAATTCATTATTTACTTGTGAATATTTCCCTCCAGTTATTATTGGTAAGAGAAAATCTCCACCATTATTAATATTTAAATTAAATGCTGTAAAAGAACTCCAAGGAATCATAGATATCGGAATATTATTATCTGGTATAGGTATTTTTGGAAATAAACTACCCGTACCATTGTATTTTTCTACATCCTTTTCATATTGAGAATGAAACTCAGAAAAATTAGCTAAATTTGGTGACCAGATGCCAGAAAATGTGTGCGTCTTCTTATCAAAAATTGTATAAGAAGGGCAAATCTCTGTCCAATAACCTAAATTACCTTCTGAGTTAAAACTAGTTCTAAATTCTCTGTGGGAATTAACTATTTTTGTAACCATAAAAATAAACGCAGGATATAACTTATAATTCTTTTTCTTTAAGTTCTCCATAAGAATAGTAATATTAATTTCATTCGTTATACTGAATGTTGTTTGTTGTTGTAAATAGTGTTCAAAGTATTCTTTTCGATACCAATTGTCACGATTAATAATATTGAATTTCATATTTAACGCCTCCTAATATACTTAATTTTATCTTAGGAGGCTATTTTCACTGCTTTTTTCATGACAGTCATCCTTTTTTATATACAATTTCATGCCACCATATTATCAAGTATCTCTAACTAGAGTCAACATACATTCTTCCACTATCCTGCCACGTTAGTTGAAGAAGATGGGAGAACGTTGTTCTCCCTTATAACTTTTTATAAACATCTGCATAAGCTACTTTTAGTTGCTCTCTTAATTGCTTGTTTTCTTCCTCCAATTTTTTGTTCTTCCTTTTTAGAGAGGCGATAAGGGCATCTTTATTGTTTTCATTCATTTTTCGCTTTACTTGTTTCGGTGTAGGTACTTGTGACTGTTGATTTCGTAATGTTTCAATTCTTGAACGAAAGTCCTTGTTATTATAGAGCGTTGCTTTTGAAACATCAGCTTCACTGGATACACTATTAAAATTTATTTTCTCATTGGCTTTTATGAGCCTTTTAATGGCTTCATCTACTCTCTGATAGGTATTTGCCTTTCGTTTGGCATGAATCGCTTTCAAATGTGCAGAACGGTCATATTCAGCCATTTTTAACACCTAACTTTCTTTTCATCCGATCTTGTCTACCAAAGATAACATTTCCTTCTTGAAGGGTATTTAAAATGTTTTGATAACGTTTTAAATTCGTTTGGTTCTTCTCCGCAATATCTTCACGTCCTCGTTGTTTTGCTATTTCAATTGCCTTTTTGGTTGTTTTAATGTGAAGTTCATACTTTTGTTTATCTAACTCTGAAAAGCCTACTGCTAAGTCTTTACATGGGGTTTGATTATCACCACAAGTTAGACAAGGAGGAGCTTCCATATGAGGGCAATTTCCGTTCAAACGAGCGTGACACGTTCCATAAGGGTTGTCCATCGCATTGAGTTTATGGTCTTGCCATAAGGCATCTAATATGTCTGTTGGAATATTTTCTCCTGCTTTAATTTTTTGCACTTCACCGTTTAAGTCAAAACTGAATACCCCTTGTTTTATTACCGATTCAAACGCTTGTCTTTTCGTATTATCTAATAACTTCGCATATCTTAGTGTCATTTCGGGCGATGTATGAGCCAGTAACTCTTGTACTGTTAAAATATCCGTACCACCGTTTAACATCTTTACTCCGTAGGTATGTCGGAATTGGTGAGGTTTAAAATAGAATAAGTTCCCATTTTCATCGGTGATGTTCTTTTGTTTTGCTAATATATTTAGTTGACCTTGAAAAAAACCTTGACTAAATGGTTTTCCTTTACGTTGACCACGATAGCGAACGAAAATATACCCTTTGGGGTTGTTGTCTTGATTGCTCAATTCTTTGGATATATCAATCAGAACGGCAAGTATATCTGCTAATTCATCGTCAATGGGAATCCGATGCCCTTTAACGTATGTTTTTTCAATATCTGTTTTAATGGAATATTGACCATTGAGTTTGACTAAACAATCCGTAGTTAACCCTAATACATCTGATATTCTTAGACCTGTTTTAAACGCTACCCAAACAATAGGAATAATTTCTTTATGCAAATCATTGATGTAAGTAAATAATTGCTCTAATACATAGTTGGGAATATAGTTAATTTGGTCAATGGATTTTTTATGTATTTTCGGTTTATCATCGGGAAAAATCAATCGTTGTACAGGTGTTTCGGGAGCCATCTCATATTCGTACCGTTGAATTTCTTCAAGGAACTTTTGTATTGTTATAAGTGTTTGACTTACATAACTTTCGGGATGTGAATTACGCCGTTTCAAACTTTTTTTAGCGTATTCATATAAATATTCAAGATACTTTACGATATGTGTACGATTTAAAGCCTTCAAATCCTTCCACGTTGGCTCTAAAGAAAATATAAATGTGAAAAACATTGGGAGAACATTTAGATAATTTTGTGCTGTACTCCATGAAAATCTGTTTCTACTAAGCAATCGTTGTTTTATATATTTTTTTATTTGCTCACGAATACCTTTATCAAACTTTGAAAAATTAAGGTAATATTGACTTTTACTTTTGTTGTATTCCACACCATACTTATCATGAAGAATACGAACATCCCATTTGTCTTTTTCAAACTCTTCTCGGTTATCCGTGTATTAAAATAACAAATTATAAATTTGTCTTAAAAAACGTGCTACTATTGTTTTTTCAACCCAATCTTTTTGAATTATCCTTTGTCTAAGCTGCTGAGTAGTAACTCCATTTTCATTCAACCAAAACAAATACTCTCGTTCTACTTTATCAATATCCAAATCTAACAAGGATGATAGTTTAGGATATTTTATGTTTAAGAACTCGGTCATTTGCTTTAATGGGGTTTGATAAGCGGTAAAAACACTACTGATTGTCCATAAATCGTTAAAGAGTTGTTGATAATAAACATATTTCACTTCTAAGTTGATTGTAGGGTTGGTGAATCGGAAATAAATATTTTTATTGGCATAGTTATAATTTGATACTATTTCCTCAAACTGTTTGATTTTACCGACAAAATGGATATTCCACTTGTCATTCATTAAAAAATAGGGATTGTTTACTTGTACAACTGTAACTGAACCATCTTCATGTATTGTTTTTTCGGGAAAGGTGGATAATACATTTTTTAAGTCTTCGTGAAATCCTTGTTCTATCACATGAATTTTTTTCGTTTCTTTCATCAAGTAACTCCTTTTCATTCCTTTTTCGATAAATCAAATTCGGACTGTGCTTTTTTCCAATCCTCACGGATTTCTTCTTCTGAAGGATGAAGGTGTAAGTTCATTGTTGTTTGAATTTGTGCGTGTCCTAATCGTTCTTGTACCTGCTTAATATCTTTGGTTTTCTGATAGAATATGGTGGCGTGTGTATGGCGAAATAGATGGGGGTGTAGGTTTATCCCTGTTTTCTTCTTCAAACGCTTAAAAAGGGATTCTACGTTCCAATATTCCATTGGTTTTCCTACATCTTTTCCCCTTAGTTTTACAAAAGCAAAGTTTGTATCTAAATCTAATTCGTCAATCACTTCATACAAGTAATCATCATATAAATCCATTAAGGATTGTGACACATAAATTTCTCGTTCACCTGTTTTTAACATAGCACCGTTTTCTAATTCCCCTCTATCTACTAAACGAATCCGATGCCCCTTTTGATGATCAAAAATAAAATCCTCCATGAAGAGAGCGAGAGCTTCCCCAATACGTAATCCCGTTTCAAATAACAATTGAATTAAGAACCTATCTCGTATATTAGTAGTTGCTTGTAATACTTGTATTACCTGTTCTTTTGTGAGTGTATCTACTCTTTTGCGTGGTTCTTTTAATTTCAGTATGTTTTTGATTGATGGCTTGTCCTTATTTACATGATGTAAGAAACTTTTGTAACGTGAGAATCCTCCTGTAAATACTTGTTTCATTAACTTTTCCATCATATCGTTTTGTACTTCTTCATTTCGGTAGAGATAGTCATAGAAGTTTGCTATAACTGTAATTGTAAGATTAATTGTTTTTTCCGTTCGCTTTGCTTTCTCTTGTTGAAGGGGAGTGACTTTTGAACTCTCATAAGGACTTCTTAACCATCCTACAAACTCTACTAAGTCTTCTAACCTAATATGTTTATAATCTTTGTTTGTTTCTTCTAAGTAGGTAAAAAAATGTTTTAAGGAATAACAATATGTTTTTTGAGTATTAGGGCTTTTTCCTGTCTTATCTAAATACTTTATATATTTCATAACTGGCATTAAAGGGAATCCTTCTTGATCCAGTAATATGTATCTCTTGTTGTTATTCTCTATGAGAACTTCTTGTACCCTCATAGCACTCCCCCCTAAAATCTATTAACGCTCGGTCTAAAGACCTCACTACGCCTCCCGCTGTGGGCTACATCCCCTACACAAGACAAATATTTCTTCCCTTATATTGTATACATATTAAACTATATTTTCGATATCTAAATAACAAAGCTAATATGCATAAGAAAAGAGGATAAATGCTCATATATTGAACATAATATCCTCTTATTAGTTTAGTCTATTTAAGTTATAAATGATTAAACTTTATTTCAAATCCACAACAGCAAATAAAAAAAACTATTAGCGGCATAGTGTTCCATTAAAAAAATTCAATCATGTTCTAACCGTATGTTTCACAATTACCACCGATTATGAAATATACGGCATAAATTTAGTTCCTACTAGATGGACTAATATTCATCAGAAGCATTCACAAACATTAAAATTCACCACATGATATAGAGATATGTGTTCTAAACTTGGGGTCACCCCAACTTAACCTATTCAAAGTGCTAAGTTTTTCAGGGGGAAAATAGTGAATTATTGCTATAATTAAATTTAAAATATACTTTAGGGAGGAAATCAATTTGAAGAAAACATTAATTGTTGGAGCATTATGCTTATCACTCGCTTCCTTATCTGCATGTGGCAATGGCAGTAAGGAATCATCACCTGTAGCAAACAAAAATGAGATTATTATACATATACCTAAAGAAAAATCTAGAAATCTAGAACGATTTGAAACATTTTCTCAAAATGTAAAAGATAAAAAAAACGACGAAATACAAATTAAAGATTATTTAACTGACGAGGAAGCAAAAGTACCAACTTTAAACACTGTAACTTATAAAGATGAAAAATTAACTTTTACTTACAAGTACAAAAACGACTATAGAAAGGATATGTGTAATAAGCTTGTTACTCCTCAAGAAACACATGGTATAGCATATATGCTAAGAGATTGCGCCCAGTCAGAAGAGGGTATTGTACTTCATTATACAGCGGAGGATGGTGAAGGAATACACTCCATAAAAGATAAATCTATTGAATTTATTGAAGTTGAGGGGGATAAGACCTACATATTCGTAAAGCAATTTGATGTTGGAGCTTTCGTGAACGCTATCCAAACTACAAACTTTGATACTCCTTCAAATACATCTAATACGCAAAAGTCAAATTACAAAGTAAATGTTCACTTTTTAAGTGGAACAACTCAAACATACTATTTGTGGATTGACAAAGAGAAATCACAAGGAATAATTATGGATTCAGAACAAACAAACCAAGGACATGAAATCGATAAAATATTTGTAGATGAGATCATAAAAGCGTTAAATTAAAACGACATATCTTAATGCTCTTAGTTAAGATGCATTTTTTAGGTAGTTATATGAACTCCATTACTACGTAAAAAATTGACCGCTGTTACAGGCGGTTTTCTTAAACGTTGCTTTACTTCCAACTCCGCCAGCATATCGTCCAACATATTCGCCTTTAGGTGCAGAAAGCATCTTTTCAGTCTAGAACTATTTTTAAATAATCTAATACTTTTTTCTATAGCCTAAAACATTTTTTTATGAAACACATAGGATATTCAAAATTACTAGTGTTTGATTAAAAAAATGTTCTAGACTGAGTATCGCTGGCTTAATAGGATTCCTTTATTTTTATTTTTCTGTATTAATTAAATAAGGATTTAGACGGTTCTGTTGCAAAGTTTGAAAAAAACATAAACGGGTTGGTAAATGAGGAGCAATGTTTAAGAAGTAGCTAATAATTGTTGAAGTTCATTGTACGTTGAAAAGGCGGAGTCTCTTTGAAGACTTCGCCTTTGTTTATATAGGGCATGAATAGTCTCGATACCTTTTATCGTACGTGAAGCATGACGAAGATTTTGAAATCCTGCGGATTTGGCAAAACGTCTCTTTACATGCCTATGATCCTGCTCTATGAGATTATTAAAATGTTTGATTGTACGATGGATTGTAGTCTGATAAAATCCTTGTTTTCTTAATTTGTTAAATGCGCAAAGTAATGCCGGCGCTTTGTCTGTAGTGAGAACCGTAGGTTCTCCAAAATGTTTTACTAATCTTTTCATGAAGGCATAGGCAGCCTGATGATCCCGTTTTTTACGAAGTTGAATATCCAATGTGTGTCCATCTTTATTAATTGCACGATAGAGATAACGCCATTCTCCCTTAACTTTGATATAAGTCTCATCCAAATGCCAAGATAAGCGCGCAGATTTATTTTTCACTTTCCAAATTTGATAGATGAGATTGCGATATTCATGAACCCATCGCATGATAGTTATTGGGTGAACTGAAATACCACGTTCTTTCAGGATTTCAGATACATCGCGATAACTTAAAGAAAAACGACAGTAGTAGCCGACAGCTACTAAAATAATATCTTTCTTGAACTGTTTCCCTTTAAAATATCGCATTTGTGATTCTCCTGGCTTCTTTTTTCTAGAGTGTATCCTCATTTAGAAAACTTTGCAACAGAACCTAACATAGCCTCCGTTAAGAAATTAAAAACTCTTCATTTAAGTGTATACATTTATTATTACTTATTCGTTGTATAAGTAAGGGAGGACAAATGATGAAACAAGAAAATATACTATCCTCCTATCTTATCCATTTAGGAGAGGAAGTGTTCAATCTATTACTAGCGAAAGGAGCAAAAAAAGAAGATGCTGAGGATATAATTCAAAACACTTTTTACAAAGTGTACACACTGTTGGATGATCTAACAGAGAGCAATATACGTCCGTGGTTTTTTAGAGTCGCACTCAATGAATATATTGACTTAAAAAGAAAAAAGGAACAGCAGAACATCTACTTAACCGAGGAAATTTATTCAAAGCTACAATATACAGAAATCGAATTTGACGCCATTTTAAATAAGGATGAGATTTTCTATTTATTAAAAGACATCAAAAAGGACTACAAAGAAGCTTTCTTTTTAAAGTATTACTATGATTTTTCATATGAAGAAATTGCGACTATTTTGGATATTAAAGTATGCAGTGTAAAGCAAAAATTATACCGCGCACGTAAAACAATTCACTCAAAAGTGGGAGGGAAAACTTAATGGATATTTCTTTAAAAGACGCTTTAAAAAAAGCAAAACGCAAACAATTGCTCAAAATCATAATTACTTCTATTATCGTCGTAATAATACTTATTCCTATAATTTATAAAACTGGTAATTATTTCGCGGCGAAAAGTTCTACAAAACTTCATGAACAGCTCTTTTTACATAATGAAATTGCCGAACCTAATATTCAAATCGATTCTCAAGTAACGAGTAATTCTTCCATGTTTGGCGGTAATATTATATCGAATCGCTCTAAAAATATTAATGGTTATGTAGTCCCATGGAACACACTCACAAGTTCGTATGATTGGTTTCGCCTTCATATTGATAACAACGAGTTAATACCGGGATTTTATTGGTCTGATACGGAGTTATATGAGTATGATAAACAAACAAAGAATAAATTTGCGACATTTTATCATCCATCTATTAAAAAGTACTATAAGGGTGTACGAAATGATCTAGCGGCAATTTCACAAATGGAAAATCACGTTGCGGAAGTTGCTATTTCTTTCGATCGACCATATACATTAAAAGAAATTCAAGCAAAAATTCCCGATAATTTAAACATCGTATGGTGGTATATGACTTCACCAATTGTAGATGAAAGCAAGGGGCCTGCTGGTGTGCAGGTTTATGGATTTAATCCATCTGATTCACCAAAAGAGGCATACAATAGCTTTATTGATGCACTTAAAAAATATGATGCAGATGGTACTGAAAAAACAATCCAAGAGTTTTTAAAATTAAATAAAAATAAACAGTTTGATGAAGTGAAAATTTTAGGGGTAATGCTGACTGGTCAAACCCAAAACTTTAAAGTGTTAGAAAATCAAGATTTTATTCGTGGTGCTTCTGTTGGAGCTACTGCACAAATCGTCCCTTATATTAAACCAGAGAAATAATAAGCAAGAGACCAGATGAACATTTGGTCTCTTTTCCTTGTTAATCTGTCCTCTTGTTAACATAATAAATATCGAAATATTTCTGTGTTTATAATAGGGGGCAAAAAGAAAATACGGTATCCGATGAAGGAGTTTTATAAAAAAATCCGATTTTAAATCAAATTGGAAATAAAAGTAATCCTATGACCTATTTTTACACGTATCTCGGCTGTACCCCATATACTCCTACAGAATTTGGTTCCCTAGTAATGCGAACTATCTCTCCACCCATCATATTTTCATGATGATAGCCAACAGGCTTTAATCCCCACCATTTTTGTCTTAATTCACCATGAAAAATATGTTCCATAAGTGTTGGATCAAATTTAGTATGTATTTTGACGCTAACGCATCAAAATCGATAGGGGTCTGCGACGCTTTTCGGCTATGACGAGCCATCAAGCATGGCAAAAAAAGACCTTGGACTCTGTCCAAACCTGCTGAGGAGCTCTTCCCCAGACCCTCTCAATCGAACCCCCCAACCCCTCAATCCTTGAGGGGCTCCCTCGCCAGTTGGCATGCCAAAACGACGAACGTTTTGGTTCTCAAGAGGATTCGGTTGTAGTTGAGTTGGTCAAGTCAAATACTCCCTTTGCTTCGCTAGGTCCGTTTTGATTGACCAACACACATAGCTACAGCCACCTCCGATCTAAGGTTTCTCACAAACAACGCTTTTTAATTCTTTTATAAAACCTTGTAGCTTTTAATAAACAAAACAAAAAAATAAACAGCTAAAAATTAATATAATTTTTAGCTGTTTATTTAAAAAAACTAATACTATCCCAAATTAATTATTCTAGAAAATGAATTTTGTAAATCAATATCATGAGTAACAACAATAATTGTTTTACCTTCATTATGAAGCATCTTCAATAGCTTAATTATTTGATCACGATTTTCTTTATCAAGAGAACCCGTAGGTTCATCAGCCAAAATAATATCACATTTTTTCAATAAAATTCTAGCTAATGCAAGTCTCTGTTGCTCACCACCACTTAAAGTATAAACTTTAGTTTTTAAAGAACAAGATAATCCAACTTGTTTTAATGCATCTTCCATTAAAATCTTTTTCTCTCTTTTAGAGATTTTTTGAAATTCAAGTGCAACTTCCAAATTCACATCAACTGTTTCATTATCCATTAAAGCATAATTTTGAAATATATAACCTAACTTATTTTTAAAAAACTTTTTTTTATTCTTATAGGGATTATCATTTTCTTGAATAATAACTTTACCACTATCTGGTTCATCTAATAACCCAATTATATTAAGTAATGTAGATTTCCCTGTACCACTTTTCCCCATAATACCAACGAACTCATTATTATAAATACTGACATTAAAATCTTTAAAAATATATCGATCCCCATACTTTTTAGTGATGTTCTCTAATTTAATTCCTATTTCTCCTTTCATATACTCACCCCTCTTTTATAATTTGTACCATTTTCTTGTGTTCACTTTTCTTAATCAATAAATAAATAAATAAATTTTCTAAAAAAAGGATACAAAACATAAGATATATAAAATCAAACTTCTCTAATATACATAAAATCAATATTGAAACAAACCAAATAAAATTAGTAAATATCAAATATAACTTATGTCTTTTAAAATAAGAATAACCATGTATTATCTTAATAGTATGTTTCAATTTATATTGCTCTAAATAATTTAATGTTGTAAACATACTTATAAATAAATAACCTAACAAAACAACAAATAAAATAACTAAAAATTGATATGCTCTTTCCATATGCATTTGAATTTTACTTTCAACACGATCATAGGCATTATAAAGTACTGGATAAAATTCTTGTAATCCTAAATTTTTAATCTGATCCTTAATATTATTATAAGGTACTTCTTTATCTAATAATTTTATAAAATAACCATTACTTCCAACAACCGTATCATACCATGCAGCCTCATTACCATTTGCATTAGTTAATACCATTGCGATACCATCATAAAAACGGTTATTAGTATCTGCTGCGATATCATTAGAAAAAGTAAAATACGATTGATTATTCTTTATCCAAATTATATTTATCACTATATCCTCTTTTAAAGGAAGCTCTTTACCAGCATCCTTTAAAAAAGTATTTTTAACTTTATATTTTTGAAAATAATATTCTTCTTCAAAATATCTTCTTAACTCTTGTTCTTCTTTTTTATACTTTTCCGGAACTAAAACCGTAAGTCTATCATCATCTTCTTTAATATCAATTAACTTATTATCTAACCCATATATTGGATTTAATTTCAAATAATTATTATTTATAAGTAATGTCTTTTCTTCATAAACAGAAACACCTTCAACTTCTAGTCCAATCTGTTTTGCTCTGTAAACATCGGAAAATCGTACTAAAATCGCACCCCTGTCATTTGTATACTTAAATAATTTATATTTTTTATCAAACATTTCAAGAATAGCTTTAGGATCATTACCACTTGGTAAAAGTGCTTTAGTTGGCATAACTCCATATGAGTTCATTTGTTTCCATTCAGTTGCATTTTTATAATAATATCGATAGGAATCCAAAAAAGCACTATAAGAAACAAAAAGTAAATATAATATAATCACCGAAAAAATTACTTTTACCAAACTATTTACAATTTGTATTTGTTTTAAAGGCTTTTTATTTTTTATGCTTGCAGAAATCGAAATTTTTCCAACTTTTACAAAAAGAAGGGACATAATAAAACAAACTATTATCCCAATTATAGATTGGTAAAACAAGTAATCAATAATTATCTTAAACCAATACAAATTAAATAATAAATTTTTTATTGTTATAAAAGTGATAACAACTATAGTAGAAATAATTAAAGCCCAAAAATACAATTTAGATATTTGTAGAAAATACTTTCTCCAAATATCTACAGGTGCATAGCCATTTAATAATCTAATAGCGGAATTTTTATACTCTAAAAAATAATAATAAATAATCATAAATAATGATAAAATATACAATAAAATAATAGGAACAATTTTTAACCAAGATGATGAATCAATAACAGAATTATATTCATAACTAGAATAATTAATTCTCATACCTAACTCTCTCTGTAGCTTATTTATAAAAGGATTAATTTTATTTTTATCTTTTAAAGAAACTATATAATCTCCCGCTACTGACCTATCTTTAGGAAACGATTTCAATGGCTTAACACTAAAATCAATTCCTTCTTTATAAGAAAATATTTCTCCTGTTACACTCTCATCTTTTAATGTGGAAATATTAAATTTATCAGATTTATTATCTGGAAATACTCCATCTAACAGCAAAAATTTTGTAAAATAAGAATCTATATCATGTGTAAAATAAACATATTCCACTGATTTTTTTTCCGAATAAATAGATTTAAATACATTTGCATTATAATCATCAGAAACCCTAAATAATAATGATAAAAACTTCTCCGAATCAATTTTCAAAGCGTTTTCATTAATGGTAACAACGAAACTATCTTCTTTTCCTGCTTTTTTCATTGAATCTTCTTGTTTACTAGAAATCAAATCAAAATATATAAAAAAGGAAAAAGAAAAGATAACTATGTATAAAAAAAATAAAAATTTTTTCATATATACACTCTCTCTTTAAATTAATTATAATTACTAAATCAATAAAAAAGAGAGCAAAAGGACATTTATACTCTCTTTATCTTCTATTATCTAATTAAATTACAAACAAACTATTGAACATCATAATATGATCTATAAGTATTTAATGAATCATAATATGATGTTATAGCATAAGCTTGAACCCCTGGCTTTTGCCATCCACTATAATCATATTCCCCATTTGCATAAGCTGTTGCTTTATGTGTTCGAGAACTATGTTTATAGTCAGAGAATTGAGCTAAATCCATCCACCAACCCATTTTTTGACCTTTACACCAATATCCACCATCTACACTATAACATGTACCTGCACCTAAACTTTTAACATCATTCGTTTTTTTTGATCCCTTAATAACAGGTTGTTTTTCAGATTCAACATTTGTAAAACCATGTTCTGTATAAATCATGTTTGGTGAAGAAGATGTTTTTTCTTCTGCTGCAAAACTAGTTACAGGTGAAGCTAATAAAGCACCACATAATCCCAAAGATAAAATCCCCTTACCTAAAAATCCCTTACGTGACATAAAATCCCCTCATTTCTCTAAAATATTTTACTAGTTTCAACTAGCACAACAAAAAATTAACACTAAATTACAAAATTGTCAATTTTTTTACACATTAGAATAAATAAGGTGAAATGTTGAATAGCATAAAATTTATATAATACATTTATATTTCCGTTAAACTCCAATATTAGATTAATATATAAAAATTTCAATGCAATTTTTTACATGACTGAATACTCAAAATAATTTCTAGTTTAAAAAATAAACCACTAGGAGAAAAAATAAATACAACAAAAAAATTAGAAAACATTTTGTTTATAGCATGACAACATCATTTATTTTTACTGATTCAAATCAGCAAAAACAAAATTATCATAATATTATTTGAATGTAAAATATTTACAGAAAACAAAAAATAAAGTAAAATATTAAAAATCCGAATAATCAGATAAATTAAAGTGCAAATGTATGTATAATGAATTTTTTTACATTATAAGTATAATATGGTATTAAAATCAACGCAAACAAAAAAGTAAGGAGAAACGAAATGAAAAAAATTATAATCTTTAGTTTTATCACCTTTACAACTTTTATTTTTATTTGTATTTACAAATAAAAATAAAAGTAAAACAAATAATACCAACAATATACAAAATGAAATTAAAGTAAATGAATTACAAAATAGTTTTTTAGGTTCTGTTGCAAAGTTTGAAAAAACATAAACAGGTTGGTAAATGAGGAGCAATGTTTAAGAAGTAGCTAATAATTGTTGAAGTTCATTGTACGTTGAAAAGGCGGAGTCTCTTTGAAGACTTCGCCTTTGTTTATATAGGGCATGAATAGTCTCGATACCTTTTATCGTACGTGAAGCATGACGAAGATTTTGAAATCCTGCGGATTTGGCAAAACGTCTCTTTACATGCCTATGATCCTGCTCTATGAGATTATTAAAATGTTTGATTGTACGATGGATTGTAGTCTGATAAAATCCTTGTTTTCTTAATTTGTTAAATGCGCAAAGTAATGACGGCGCTTTGTCTGTAGTGAGAACCGTAGGTTCTCCAAAATGTTTTACTAATCTTTTCATGAAGGCATAGGCAGCCTGATGATCCCGTTTTTTACGAAGTTGAATATCCAATGTGTGTCCATCTTTATTAATTGCACGATAGAGATAACGCCATTCTCCCTTAACTTTGATATAAGTCTCATCCAAATGCCAAGATAAGCGCGCAGATTTATTTTTCACTTTCCAAATTTGATAGATGAGATTGCCATATTCATGAACCCATCGCATGATAGTTATTGGGTGAACTGAAATACCACGTTCTTTCAGGATTTCAGATACATCGCGATAACTTAAAGAAAAACGACAGTAGTAGCCGACAGCTACTAAAATAATATCTTTCTTGAACTGTTTCCCTTTAAAATATCGCATTTGTGATTCTCCTGGCTTCTTTTTTCTAGAGTGTATCCTCATTTAGAAAACTTTGCAACAGAACCTAGAATTGTATATAGTACCTAATGAAAGGTCTAAAGGAATAGGAGAAAAATTAATTAATACTGTAAAGAAATATGGTTTTCAACGTGGGTGGTCAAGGGTTGAAGTTGGCGCCCTTGATCCAGAGGAATGGAGTAAAACAGTTTCCTTTTATAAACGTGAGGGTTTTCAAGAAATAGGGCCAAGGTTAAAATATCATTTAAAATGATTCAGAAAGCAAACAAATTAAGGGATTAACATGCTTCATTAAAGAGTAGATTTATATAAAATCCATTCTTTTTTTTTTAGTATTTCCGATAATAGGACGTTATGTCAACCGAACATGAATGAAGTATACATTGAATTAATGCAACTGTTAAAATGAAAATGATGGGAAATCTACATAACAAAGGGAGATAAAAACATGATAAAAAATTTAAATCTAGATACTATTAACCTTAATACCATTACAAAAGATATTACAGATCAACACGTAAATTTTGTTGTATCAGATGTTAATGATCACAGTCTTCGTATTGCAGTCTTTTCAGGAGAATATAAGTGGCATTATCATTCCAATTCAGATGAATTATTTATGGTTCTTGAAGGAGAACTATTGATTGACTTCAAAGATAAAGAAACAGCTGTTCTAAAACCTAACGATACATTACTAATTCCAGCAGGAACTATACACAGAACTAGAGCAAAACAAAGAACTGTAAACCTATGCTTTGAAAATAAAAACGCAGATACTGTTATTATTGATGAGTAGATAAATTAACTTCTGATAACAAGAAATTATGTGAACACAAAAATCCTCCAGTTAAACAATTGGGAGGACTTTTAATATCCTTCTAAATACATTGAATCCCTATAATGAGATGTTATGTTAACTTCACATGAATATGGTATGCACACAAAAAAACTAACCTATGCAAATTTAAATGGTATAATTTAACTTTTAAGACTGCACTCTAAAAATGAATAGGAGAATTTCTATGACAACAATTAGTACAGAAAATCCATGTGTTACTTTAATCAATGTATTTACTGTCGAACCAGAACGACAAGATGAATTATTAAATCTATTAATTCATGCTACAGAAACAGTAATGAATAAGATTCCAGGATTTATTTCTGCTAACTTTCATAAAAGTTTGGATGGAACAAAAGTAGTAAACTATGCCCAGTGGAAGGATGAAAACGCATTTTATGCTATGCTAAAAAATCCTGAAGCCGTTATTCACATGAAAGAAGCAGAACAAATTGTACAGAAATATGAACCAACCCTATATCAAGTAGCTTACACTGACTCGATTTTTGATCATAAAAAATCACATTAAAGTTTTTTGAAAAAGCCCCTTCAGTTAAACTAAGGGGCTTTTTATAACTTCATAGATACATTGACTACCGCTTTCGAGAATTATGTAAATGAGCTGTCCATATGGGCAGCTTATTGTATTTTTTTGCTTAGCGTGTGTTAAGTGACAATAAAGTTATTTAATCTACAATAAAGTCGTTTAAAACATAATAAAGTTGTTTAAAAATGAAAGCCGATACTAAAAAACAGTGTCGGTATTTTTCGTTTAATGTGCAAGAATTATTCTTCAAGTAAAGGGTGGTATTCATAAGAAAGTTAATTCAGAGTAACTACTTTGTATTAACTTTCTTATTACTATTTATATGTAAAGCAAGCTTTACATATCTTTGCAATAATTATATTATATATATGTAAAGTTAATTTTACATCCAGAGGGGAGGTTAATATGAAAAATCAAATTCCAGAGTTACGAAAAAAGTTTGGTTATACTCAGCAAGCAATGGCTGAGCAGTTAAATGTTTCACGTCAGACAATTATTTCACTTGAAAACGGAAGATATAATCCATCCATCATGCTGGCGTATCAAATAGCAAAATTATTTAGAAAAACAATCGAAGAAGTATTTATTTTTGAAGAAGAATAAGGGAGAGATAAAAATGCAAAATGTGAAAAGTAGAATGATATGGTATATGGCACTCTTATTTATAGGAATCATTTTGTATATATCAGCTGAGTTTTTTGAAGTGATAGATAGCTTTTGGAGTGGGATGGGGATTGGTTTTGTCATTGTTTCGATTATACGTTTAGTTCAGATTGGGCGTTTTAAGAACGATGCCGAATATGCAAAAAAATTAACGGTAAAACATAGTGATGAGCGTAATCACTATCTTGCGAATAGAGCTCGTTCTCATACTTTTTATTATTCTATTCTTATGGAGGGAGTTGTAATTATTCTATTTAATATTATGGATATGTCTGAGATTGCACAAGTAATAGGAATGGTTTTATGTGGTCAAATAATTATTTATTGGATCACATACTTCCTCCTTAAATCTAAATATTGATTTTAAAAAAGCATTTAGATTAATTAGAATAAATTCAATAAAACTTGGGAGCTTTCTTTGAAAATTCGACAACCGAATTAAACAACTTTATTATTCATTTTTGAAGTAGTCACAATTGTATTTATCGTAATTTAAACAACTATAAAGAACAATACTACATACGAATTGTAGTATTGTTCTTAGTTTTTTACCTCAAAATTAAACAACATTATTATCTTTATACAGCGTGGGGTTTTTCCAAAATGCTGGCGGTACCCCATCGCCATCAAGCTAAGATTCTGAAGTACCCCCAAAATGAAAATTTTATATCTTCATGGTTAATTAAATCTTAGTTATTTTAGAAATATGGAGGACATTTTAATAAACGTCGCATTTTTTTTATAGACATCGTAACTTTGTTCAAAACTTCGCGACTATATTTTAAATTCATAGATTCTTATTATAATGGTATGGAAATGGGTATAGGGAAATTTATCGTCTATGTTGATAGAGATTCTAAAAAACATATTCGTTTTTGGTTAGAGGATGAGAAAGTGAAGGAAATTGAATTCGAGGCATTATGAATATGAAATGTTCGTAATTATGCCATTCTATAAGAAGCGGTTGAGTGAAGAAAGGCTAATAATTTGTGTTTAAAATTCAGTATAAAAAGATCACCTTCATAGAGGTGATCTTTTTATTGTTACTTTTATTGACTAGTTAAGGAATAGTAATTACATAAGGCACTGTAAATACCTTGCCTTTATGCTGGAACTGTCCCCATATTTTATAAGTGCCGCTAGTTGGAAATTCTGTGTGGAACATAGCTTCAGGTCCCATGTTCTTTGTATCGGCTGGATGTACATGAAGGTATTTTTCCGTATCTTCACTTAAAATGACAACATGCCCAATTGCACCTAGATATGTTTCAAGGTCAGTAATTGGTTTCTTGGTAGCTGCATCTTTTATGTTGAATTTGAGCATGACCTCTTTGTTTGGTTTTAATTCACCGTCATAACTCAATGTGATTTCTTTTCCGTCCACAACTTTTACTAATGATTTGTCAGCTTGAAGAGGCTCTGCTTTTTGTTCTGTCCCTTCTACTTTGATTGTATGTGTTTTTGTGGTTTGCGAGCCTCCTTTTGGAATAAAGTCAGAGATGAGTTTATATTCTCCACCTTTTGGGAAGCTTACGTCTACGTTGAATTTTCCGTTTCCATCATATGTAGGATGAATGTGACTGAAATAAGATAAATCTTTACTTACTACAATCAAATGCATTTTCTTTTCGTGATTAATGTCGTATTCTTCAATAGGTTTATTTTGGTTATCTTTGATTTCGATAGTTAATTTTTCTTTTTCGTTTTCTTTTGGATTAGAAGGTGATAAATGCCATGCGACATTTAAATCTTGTGCGTTCTTTTCGCTATGACCCGCATGTTCATTCTCTTTATTTGTTTTATCATTCTTTGTCTCGTGTTGATGTTCTGTACTTTTAGAGTCTGATTGATTCGTACATCCCGCAAAAATTCCCGCAGTAAGTATCAGACTCATACCTGTTATAAGTGTTTTTTTCTTCACTTTATTACCCCCATTTATATATTTTGTAAGCCGATAAATTAGGAAAACTTGTTTACTTATTATTTGTATACGAAGCATTCATATACAAACGACCTCATCTCCTATATATATATCCTTGTGAATTATAAGAAGAATTCTTTGTGTCTTTCTTTGCTATAAAATTTATTTAAAAAGCAACAAATAAAAACCGTTTATCCTTTATAAGGATATAAAATGGTAGAAATTCCGAATCGGTCGGTAGATGTACTATACAATAAATAAGAAACAAGCTTAAAAGTTATTAAAAATACGATCAAAAAAATTGGATACAAAGTTTTATAAGATCGAGAGTATAGAATAGCAATGAATTGTCGAGAAATTAAGGAGATTTAGGAATGAAACAAAGAAAACATATCGTAGGGGGCACTATACATGTGAACTGCACCCCAATTGTTGGACACTAACTAACAATCGCATAAAATGTACAACTTTTTGTTGGCACCACTTAACCTTAACAAAATTTCGCAACAGAACCGAAAATAATAATAAATTTGTACGAGGAAAGGGGAAAGTTCGAAAGAATATCGAATCCTTCCTTATATCACAATATAATATGGAACAACGTTCAGGAGAATATATATTTTATGTTCCTTACAATACAATTTCAGATTTAGAAAAAAAGGTAGATAGCATAATTCGTGAAATTGATTTTGAAGCGGATTTACAAAACTGTTTTACGGAGTTAGATGTGTACTGTGATGAATTGGAGCTACAATGGTAAAAGTAGCATTTGCTTATATAGAGAGTTCAATTATAAAATAATAAGAAGAAAAGAAAGACAGGGAGAGGAAACCCATGTCCACAAAATTAGTAAATTTACGAATTGATTTTGCTTTTAAACAGTTATTCGGAACGAAAGGAAACGAAGAAATTTTAACTGGCTTTTTGAATGCTATTTTAGAGGAATCTTTAGAGGTCCCCATTACATCTCTACAATTGGAAGACCCACATCTTCATAAGGCTTATGAAGATGATAAGTTATCCATTTTAGATTTATTAGCAACATTAGACAACGGAACACAAGTGAATATAGAGATACAACTTCGCAATACACATGATATGGTGAAGCGATCTTTATATTACTGGAGTAAACTCTATACATCTCAAATGCAAGAAGGGATGCCATATCGTTCACTTCGGAAAACAATTACCATTAACTTATTAGATTTTATATTATTCTCCCAGGATGATTCATTTCACACCATAGGACAATTATGGAATCCCAAAAAGCAACAGATACTAAGTGATGATATTGAAATTCATTTTGTGGAAATTCCAAAATTGGTCAAACAATGGCATGAAGAAAAAGTAAATCCATGGGAAAATGCATTTGTTCGTTGGATGTTATTGTTGCCAGCACATGAAGATGAACATTTAACTCAGACATTGGAGGAGATTGCGATGAATCAAGATCCAATTTTACAAAAGGCAATGAATAAATGGGAAAATATGAGTCATGACTCTTCTTTCCGTCGTATGTATGAAGCAAGGGAAAAGCTTTTATTAGATGAACAAGCAAAGTTAGCTCATGCTGAACAAAAAGGAATTGAAAAAGGAAGAAAAGAAGGAAAAGAGGAAGGGAAAGTTCAATTAATTCGTGGGATGCATAAGAATGGTATGCCATTAGAAGACATTGCAAAATTCACTGGTCTAAGTACAGAAGAGATACGAAAATTACTATTATAATTACATGTCATTACAAAAGCTTTGCGGTATTTTCCGCGAAGCTTTTTATACTGCATGTTCGCATAGCTTATAAATGAAGGAACCTATCGAGAAATATAATAGGTTCCTATTTTAGCTCGACTGGACGAAAGTTAAGTTTATTTCCACCTTTAAGTTGACGGACATGTATGTTGTGTTTACGAATAATAAAGTTGTTTAAAAAATAATAAAGTTCTTTAAAAAGTTAAATAGTTGTTTAAAAATATGGTGTGAAATTGAATGTTCATAACATATTTTATTTTTGTCTTGTATAATAAACATAAGAATATTTCAATATTTTTTCGACAACATTAATAATTAAATTTGCTTAGATAGGACGTGTAGCATGATTTTAGTTAGTTCTTGTTTAGCTGGAAATCCCGTAAGATATAATGGCACTTCTTGTTTAGATCATACAATCCAAAAATTAATTGATGAGAAGAAAGCAATTCCTACTTGTCCAGAGCTATTAGGTGGGTTTGTTACACCAAGAGAACCCGCTGAAATTTTAGGTGGAGATGGGTTTGATGTTTTAGTAGGTAAGGCAAAAGTTATAGAACGCTCAGGAAATGACGTGACGGAATTATATATAAATGGTGCTAGAAAGACATTAGAGATAGCACAAGAAATGAAAGTCACACACGTAGTGTTAAAAGAATATAGTCCATCGTGTGGAGGCAAAAAAATTTATAATGGTGAGTTTATTGGAGAAAAAAGAGATGGAGTTGGAGTAACGACAGCTTTATTAGAAATCAATGGAATCAAAGTTATATCTGAATTAGAGTTAGAAAAATTAAAAGATGAAATATAGGGGGATATGTTTAATGATTCGCCTTCCGAAATTATACTTTATTATTCCTAAAAAGGTTCTGTTGCAAAGTTTCCGAAGACATAAAGAGATGGAGAATATTGTGGACCAGTTTTATGAAACTATTAATAATTCATGTAATGCGTTATACGTCGAAAAAACGAAGTTTGGTTGAAGACTTCGTTTTTGTTTGTATATGGCATGAACAGTTTCTATACCTTTAATAGTACGTGAGGCATGGCGAAGACTTTGAAACCCTAAAGAACGGGAGAATCGACGTTTCACATGTCAATGATCTTGCTCAATGATATTATTGAGGTGCTTGATTGTACGATGAAAGGTATTTTTGTAAAGACCTATCTCCTTTAATTTTTTGAATGCGGAAGCTAAAGAAGGGGCCTTATCTGTCGTCAGAATCGTTGGTTCTCCAAAAGTTCGAACAAGTCTTTTCATAAAAGCATATGCTGCTTGTGTGTCCCGTTTTTGACGAAGTTGAATATCAAGTGTTTGTCTCTCTTTATCAATTGCTCGATATAAATAACACCATTGCCCTTTCACCTTGATATAGGTTTCATCCAAACGCCAAGATAACAATGTGTTTTTGTTTTTCTTCTTCCAAATCTGATAAATGAGATTTCCATATTCATGAACCCATCGCATGATGGTTGTGGGATGGACCGATACACCACGTTCTTTCAAAATTTCAGATATATCTCGATAACTTAAAGAAAAACGACAGTAGTAGCCGACGGCTACTAAAATAATATCTTTCCTGAATTGTTTTCCTTTAAAATATCCCATTTATGATTCTCCTCACTCTGTTTTGCAAAAGTTTAGCTTAGTTTTAAAAACTTTGCAACAGAACCTATAAAATAAACGTTGGTCATAATTTTTCAAAAACACGAGTTCCTGTTGAATTTAGGAATAAGAACTATGGACCAGATTTTTGGAGAATATTAAGATAATAAATATAAAATTATAGATAGTGTTTAAAGTGAAGTGCTGTATCTTGTTGCTAAAGGCGGTTTTAGTTCGATATGCCCTAAGTTAAGTACTAGCTAATACAAGTATGTACTTATTCAAGAAAAGGGCGCAATTGCGGAAGAACACTTACTTCTTAAATGACTTTATTGTTGTTTGTTTTGAGAAAAATAATATTCAATGAAAAAAATTAAATAATTATTTTAAAACACCGTTCTATTTCCGAACGGTGTTTTATGTATTTAGATTATTAAGATTAAACAACTTTATTGCCATTTAACACTAAAAAGTTCAAAAAAATTTTATGCCCCCATGAAAAAAATAATTGGTCTGAAGGTGTCGTTTACAATTGTACCATGTCTGATAATCAAGCGGCTTAAATCAAAAAAATGAAACCCATTAGGGTTTATTTCGTATGCAAATCTTTAAATTCCCTACACGTAGCCTTTAGAAAAAAGAAATAACCTCTACCATAATTGACGTTGTATGAGCTTAGCTTGATAGCGATGTGGCGAGACCCTATGCCTATCAAGTTAATAGAACTGAGTTTTCTTAAAATAAAAACCACCGAATTATAGAAGTGGTTTTGAACGTAAGGAATTTGTAAGGAAGGAGTAAGAAAAAAGAGATTTTCATTGTGTATGATCAAAATGTAGAGAAGAACGAGAGGAGGAATAGATACTATATATTTATATAAAAACAAATTCATTAACAAAACTCTATGGAAGAAAAGAAGAAATTACAGAGGTTAACATTCATCTGAAAAAGAGGGATTAATCATTTATTAGGTCAGAAAGTTGTTTGTAGAAATAATTGGTACACAGATGATTGCAAATTCAAAGTTATCCTTTTGTCTTTGGCTAAGAGGTAAGCTGTATGGTTAGTATGAGACAGCAAATAACCATCTATACAATAATGTGAATAGAGGAGTAGAATACCATTATGAAAAAGCAATTTCAAATTACATTTAGAGGTTTAGTCCTTTTAATAACAGGAGGTTCCTTGTTATACACAACACCAACCTCAATTGTAAAAGCGGAGTCCATTCAAAATGTATCTAGTTCGTTACAAACAAGCACTCAAAGAGAACGTAATTCCGTCAAAGAGGCAATGCGGGATACATTGCAACTTGGATATCCTGGGATACTTGCTAAAACTTCTCAGGGTGGAAAAACATGGAGTTATGCCGCTGGGTTAGCGGACCTGAGCACCAAGAAACCAATGAAAACAGATTTTCGCTTTCGCATTGGTAGTGTAACGAAGACGTTCATTGCAACAGTTCTACTTCAATTATCTGGAGAGAACCGTTTGAATCTAGACGACTCCATTGAAAAATGGTTGCCTGGTGTCATTCAAGGAAACGGATATGATGGTAACCAGATTACTATCCGGCAGATATTGAATCATACAAGTGGTATCGCTGAATACACAAGGTCAAAAGACTTTGATATGATGGATACAAAAAAATCGTATACGGCTGAAGAATTCGTAAAGATGGGGGTTTCTCTTCCCCCAGACTTTGCCCCAGGAAAGGGCTGGTCTTATTCAAACACAGGATACGTAGTACTGGGGATCCTTATTGAAAAAGTAACTGGAAACAGCTATGCGGAAGAGGTTGAAAATCGGATTATTGAACCGCTTGATTTGTCAAATACATTCCTACCTGGCAATTCAAGTGTGATTCCAGGCACCAAGCATGCCCGTGGCTATTTCCAACTAGACGGAGCAAGTGAGCTAAAAGACGTTACTTATATTAACCCAGGTAGCTCGGATGGAGATATGATTTCTAATGCTGACGATTTAAACAAATTCTTCTCTTACTTACTCAGTGGCAAATTACTGAAGGAACAGCAACTAAAACAAATGCTTACTACAGTTCCTACAGATAGAGAAGGAACCGGATATGGTCTTGGGATCTATGAAACTAAGCTTCCAAACGGTGTCTCGATATGGGGACACCAGGGTAAAGTTCTAGGGTTTACCACTTTTGCTGGTGGCACACTTGGAGGCAAGCATACATTGGCCGTCAATTTGAACAGTCTTAAAGCTGATAGTCCTGATCCATTTAAAAATATTTTACTTGCTGAATTTAGCAAGTAGGTAAAAAGGAAAACCGGATAAATTTTGTCATAGTTTTTATAGTTAAAAATATGCCTTTCTGGTTCAAAAACAACTTACTCTAAAAATTTTTTTTAGAATAAAGCAAGTTCTTAAGTTGATAGGCATGAGGTCCCGCCACGTCGCCATCAGACTAGGGTTTTGGAGTATCCCCTAAACGAAATTTTGTTTCTCTACAGGTAGTCACTTGGGGATGTCAGTTCATTTTTTTCTTTTTTTTCTTTAATTGATGAGTGTGGGGGAGCACCCATCGCTATCAACTTAAGAGATTTTAATACTCGTAATCAAGTACCAAAAAACGTTATCCTTTCTAATCTAGTTTAACCGTTTGAAAAATGACTAACTTGAGCATTAAGCTTACGGAATGAATAACCAAATAACCTGCTCCCTTTATTTTTGGATTGAAGGTTATTTGGTTTTATATTGGTATGAATGAATTAAGAATTTCTTAAGAACCTATTAAGAAATAAGTTATTTTTAGGAACTAGAATAAATGTATCTTAACAGTAATAAGAGAATTAATAGTTTAAATTGGGGTCCTTAGAGCATGTCAAAAAACTAACAAGTAAGTATTTCAGGAGGGTTTTATGAAAAAGAAAATGATTATTGCACTTGGTGTTTCTGCTATAATACTGACTAATTTTGTAGGAAGTACTTATGCAGACTCGAAAACAGGAGTTTCTGTTACAGCTCCCTACAATACAAATCAAATAGCGGAATGGTTAGAAATGCATGCAAAGCCTTTAAAAACAACTAATCCAACTGCATCTTTTAATGATTTAAAACCACTTAAGAATATGGTAGGTTCAGCTTCAATTGTAGGTTTAGGTGAAGCTACGCATGGGGCTCATGAAGTTTTTACAATGAAACAACGCATTGTTAATTATTTAGTATCTGAAAAGGGATTTATCAACTTAGTTTTAGAAGAGGGATGGGACAGAGCTTTGGAGCTTGATCGATATGTTCTTACTGGTAAGGGAAACCCAAGCCAACATCTATCACCTGTATTTAACACAAAAGAAATGTTAGATCTACTTAGTTGGATTCAACAATATAACGCTAATCCAAAACATAAATCTAAAGTGCGTATCATTGGGATGGACATTCAATCAGTAAACGAGAATGTATATAATAATATAATAGAATATATAAAAAGAAACAATTCAGATCTTGTACCTAGAGTAGAAGAGAAGATAAAAGGTCTTATTCCTGTAACAAAGGATATGGATACTTTTGAAAGCCTTACGAAAGAAGAAAAAGAAAAGTATATTTCAGATGCTAAACAAATTAGTGCTTTATTAGAGGAAAATAAAAGTTATTTAAATGGGAAATCTAAAGAGTTCGCATGGATAAAACAAAATGCTCGTATTATTGAACAGTTTACTACAATGTTAGCGTCACCTCCTGATAAACCATCGGATTTTTATTTGAAACATGATATTGCAATGTATGAAAATGCGAAGTGGACTGAAGAACATTTAGGAAAAACCATTGTATGGGGACATAATGGACACGTTTCGAAAACAAATATGCTTCCTTTTATATACCCTAAAGTAGCTGGGCAGCATTTAGCAGAATATTATGGAAAACGGTACGTATCTATTGGAACGTCAGTTTATGAAGGACAATATAATGTCAAGAATAGCGATGGTGAATTTGGCCCATATGGAATATTAAAATCGGATGATCCAAACAGTTATAACTACATCTTTGGACAAGTCAAAAAAGATCAATTTTTTATTGATTTACGTAAGGCAAACGGCGTGACAAAAACTTGGTTAAACGAACAACATCCAATTTTCGCTGGAATAACTATCGAAGGGCCTGATATCCCAAAAACTGTTGATATATCATTAGGTAAAGCGTTTGATATACTTGTTCAAATTCAAAAAGTGAGTCCATCTCAACTACATCAATAAATTTAGAATAATGTGCCTTAATGAAGTGTAGTGTTAAGTGTCAATAGAGTTGTTTGAAAATGTCAGTTAGGTTATTTTCATTAAAGGATTATTAAATGAAATAAATGTTTTCAAATTAGGGACGATGTGGGATAGAAGCACAGGTTCTGTTGCAAAGTTTTCTACATGAAGATACACTCTAGAAAACAAGATCTAGGAGAATCAGACATGAGGTATTTTAAAGGAAAACAATTCAAGAAAGATATTATTTTAGTAGCTGTCGGCTACTACTGCCGTTTTTCTTTAAGTTATCGCGATGTATCTGAAATCCTGAAAGAACGTGGTATTTCAGTTCACCCAACAACCATCATGCGATGGGTTCATGAATATGGCAATCTCATCTATCAAATTTGGAAAGTGAAAAATAAATCTGCACGCTTATCTTGGCATTTGGATGAGACTTATATCAAAGTTAAGGGAGAATGGCGTTATCTCTATCGTGCAATTGATAAAGATGGACACACATTGGATATTCAACTTCGTAAAAAATGGGATCATCAGGCTGCCTATGCCTTCATGAAAAGATTAGTAAAACATTTTGGAGAACCAACGGTTCTCACTACAGACAAAGCGCCGGCATTACTTTGCGCATTTAACAAATTAAGAAAACAAGGATTTTATCAAACTACAATCCATCGTACAATCAAACATTTAAACAATCTTATTGAACAGGATCATAGGCATGTAAAGAGACGTTTTGTCAAATCCGCAGGATTTCAAAATCTTCGTCATGCTTCACGTACGATAAAAGGTATCGAGACCATTCATGCCCTATATAAACAAAGGCGAAGTCTTCAAAGAGACTCCGCCTTTTCAACGTACAATGAACTTCAACAATTACTAGCTATTTCCTAAACATTGTTCCTCATTTACCAACCTGTTTATGCTTTTTTCAAACTTTGCAACAGAACC
>NZ_JAHCDO010000063.1:0-23898 GCF_050768835.1 Bacillus pfraonensis
AATACGTTGGTGAGTACAACATTGTTTGTAATCTAGTTGCTTTAGTATAAAAGGATAAGATGGGGCGCTGTATGCGATGAAAGTCGCACGTACAGTGCTAAGCGGGGGAAAAGATGGAGATAACTTCAAAGTCTTACCTATCGCAACAGTTAGCTTACCAATATCCGTTGAAAATATTATTAACAATATAGATGCTGTCATTGTAACTCATTTGCATTTAGATCACTTTGATGAGGTGGCTCAAAGAATATTGCCAAAAGATATAAAAATGTTTGTACAAAATGAAGAAGATGCTACAGAAGTTAGAAACTCCGGTTTCCAACATGTAGAGGTTTTACAAGAAGATACAGTCTTTGAGGATATCCAATTAATCAAAACAAAAGGTGAACACGGAAGAGGAGAAATATTAAAACTTGCTGGTTTAGTATGTGGCGTTGTCTTCAAGCACCAAACTGAGCAAACATTGTATGTAGCTGGGGATACAGTATGGTATGACGCTGTCCAAGAAGTGATTGATACACATAAACCAGAAGTCATTGTAGTAAATGGTGGCGATAATCAATTCTTTGAAGGCGGTTCTCTCATCATGGGTAAAGAGGATATTTACGAAGTGTATAAGGCTGCTCCTGATGCAAAAATTATTGTAGTCCATATGGAAGCTGTGAACCACTGGACACTGTCCAGAAACGAACTAAAAAGCTTCCTTGCTGAAAAAGAAATGTCCGCCAACGTTTTAGTGCCAGATGACGGCGAATCTTACACATTTTAAGTGAAGAAACTTGTTAATTTAGCTAATCTAAGACCCTTTGATGGGTCTTAATTATTTTTTTATTAAGGGCTATGGATGGCTATAGTGTTAGATTTTCCATATGGTAAGGCAAAAAAATTGATTGAAAAATTAGGACCTGTTGGGGTAGTGCTAAATGCGGTATCTATCGATATAAATAATTAGTGTTGAATATAATTTTGAATTGGTTCTGGTGCAAAGATAAAATAAAAGAGAATATAGCTCATATATTTCTAGTGGAATTCTATTTTATGCTGTAAGCCCAAACAATCGATGGATGAATTCTTTCTGGTTTTGAACAGACTGATCCCGTAAATTAATCTGTTCTTTTTTAATCATGTGCATAGCTTCCACTCCTACAAGATGTAGCTGTGTCAAAAGACTTGAACCCTAACATAGAACGAACACGTTTCTTAATAAAATGATGATCTTGTTCCACTATGTTATTGCGATATCTAACTTGTCTTAGCTCTATACCTTCAGGCATATGCTTTTCTTCTTTCAACGCTCGAATTGCTATAGGATAAGGGGGGCTTATCTACTGTTATCACGCCAGGTTTAGAAACATACGAAAAAGCGCTTGATTGCTTGTTTATCTCTTGATTTACTTAGATAAAAATCAATTGTATTCCCCTCTGAATCAACTGCACGATATAAGTACATCCATTGACCTTTTACTTTAATATAAGTTTCATCGACTCTCCACGAGTCATTGGTTGATTTAAGATAACGTCGAATTCGCTTATCTAATTCAAGACCGTATTGATGTAATGGTTGTATGAACCAAAGATAATCCCCGTTCCTCCATCATTTCCACCAAATCACGAAAACTTAAGTTGTACCGCAGGTACCACCTTACTGTTAATCAAATTAGTTCAGGCTGATAATGCTTCCATTTGAACAAATTTTCTTTTTCCATACCAATCACTCACCCTTTCTAGAGTAATAGTATCAGTATGTCCAAGTTTTATAGATTACTTGTAATTATCCTGAAGTTTTTGCACCAGAACCTTTTGAAGTGTCTTAAATTGGAACATTTTAATTATAAAAAGTAAAACTAAGTTCATGATTTTTATAATTTATAAAACTAATTATGATTAATTAGCACTTTTATATTTTTTCAAAAATGGGTTCTTGTTATTGAAAAGCTTGGGTTCTATATCACAGATAAAAGGATAACCAGTGCTAAAATAGCTGGAAAGCCTTGTTTCACAATAATTGATTTATTAGATGTGAAACCTCCGAAAATAGCTGCTATCACCACACAAATTACGAAAAATAATTGAATCATATAGCCAATTGGGTTGAGCCCCAGTATAAGTCCCCAAATGAGACCAGCGGCTAGAAATCCATTATATAAACCCTGGTTTGCAAACATAATGGTTACGTTTCGATCTCCTTCTAAGTGCTTCGGTAATTTGAAAGCGCGTTTTGCCACTTTTGAATCAATAAAAAACATTTCAAGGATCATAATGAATAAATGTTCTAATGCTACGATTCCCACTAAAATAGCTGCGATTATTTCCACACCACTCTCTCCTTTCTACTCCCTAATATCAATTTTATATTATTTCCATTGTGCAATTCTATCAACAGGGAGACGGTATGAAGCATATCCTTCGTCGGCTGCTTTACCGATAGATAGTAGCATAACTGGTACATAGCGCTCTTTTTCCAATCCGAAGGTTGCAGCGATATTTTCCTTGTCATAACCCCCGATTGGGTTTGTATCATATCCATGCGCACGTGCTGTCAGCATTAATTGCATGGAGACCAGGCCTGCGTCAATCAGAATAGTTTCTCGATTTTCTTGGACTGGAAGCTTTTCAAAATGTGCAGTCAATGCTTGTACTTGTCTGTCTTTTACCTCTTGCGGCATATACCCTAGCTCAACAGCTTTTGAATAAATTTCTTCTATATAGTCACCGTTGTCCATATCTGCAAATACTGCTATAACGGCAGATGCAGTAGAAACTTGTGATTGATTAAATTTAGCGAGTTTTGCAAGCTTTTCTTTTCCCTCCGAGCTTTCGATAACAAGAAAGCGCCATGGTTGTGCGTTAACTGAGGATGGTGCTGTAGTAGCTTCCTTTAATATTTCGGCCATCTCTTCTTTGCTGATTTTGACTGTTGGATCATAATTACGTATGGATCGACGTCCTTTCATGATTTTCATAAAATCGTTTGTTTTTAATGTAGTTCCCATGTATAAACACTCCTCTATGCTTTAATATTCTCTATATTTATTTGCATCTGTGATAGAACATAAATAAGTACATTGCGTTTTTCTACACTGACATTTACGAGCATTTCCTTCATAAAACGTTCCTTTTCTTTCTTGGAAGACTCGATTCGTTCTCGTCCTTGCTAAGATAACCGAACAAGCGTTATACGGTTATCCTCAGTCTTAATACGATTCCTTTGGCTTCAAGCTGTTTAACGTGTCTGGTGATGGCTGCGCCACCAATATTCACCTTTTTTGAAGATCGCTTTGACTAATTTCATCAACGTGATAGAGCAATGCGAGCAATTCCAATCGAGATTAACTGATGCCAATGCATGCTTCAAACTTCGCACCAATTACTTTGTTTAAATTTTTTGACTTATATAAAATTTCAGCTTCTTCTGAACAACATGTTTTCAAAACTCACCCCTTTTTTCTTACTAAAAATTAATTGATATATCAATTATTGATACGTCAATAATATACATTCTTCTTTTTAGTTTTGCAAGTTTTTTTGCTTAATTAGTTCTATTTTGTTCCATCAGCTTTAAATTAATTCACAACATCAGTTCGCATTTCTAGAAATCATAGTTATTTCAAGTTTATTCTGATAATCATATTTAGCTAAATATATAAAGGAATTCAGCTATATCACCATCAAGTTAAAAAAATTAGTTGTCTCAAAAACGAAAATTTTATGTCTTTTTTAGTAATGAAACTCATTTTTATTGTTTTGGGAGCAGTCCATTTTATTAGCTTTTAGGGTTATCCGTATTAATATCAGAAACCCTTTATTTTTACATATTTTTTAGCATCCGGTTTTTTAGTGCATGACTAATTTAATTTTCTTTCTCCATCCCCCTTTTGGAGATTCCCTGGAGCCGAGCAGTTAGCTTTTGCTAGCTGCCCTTTTTTGTCTCAATACCTTATAAGCAATTCCTAAAGCATCCCCCATTGCGTATGACTCTGGTATTTTACGACGATATTTACGATGTAATTCTTCATCCGCGAAATAGATGGACCTCATTATTTCATCTCGTCCTGTTAAATGCTGGCCCATTAATTTATCACAATAGTCTTGGTGTACTTCTCTATGATGTTTACCTAACAAACTCCAGATTCTCAAAATATGAGTTCTATGTTGACTTGCCGTATAAGTTTCAATGATCATCATTGCAAAAGCACGATTATTCTTTGCTACTTCATATATATCTTTCTTAAATTCTTTTCTCACCTGTCTGTATTTTCTTTTCAAAGCTCTATGTGATCTGCTAACCACTGCCATATCCATTCCCCTTTTACTATCTACTTACTTTTTTAGTAACAATTACTGTTGTATCCACACCGTTACAGGATATCATGTAATAGCTCGATAGAAACGAGCGTTATACCCATTACCCTAGGAGACTAGGGTTTTGTTTTGTACAAAATGAAGTTTCTGTTCATATTTTCGCCATATTTTTAAAAATTTTTCGTTAACTTACAAAATCTGACACTAACTCCTTTTCTTAATTGGTATTATTTAGTATATCAATTAAGTTATATTACTTGATTGATAGATAACCAATATAGAATAGGAGATGTATTTATGTTAAAAAAATTAGCTATTGGAGCATTAGCGACTGGGATATTATTACCTGGAGGCATGGTACACGCCGCGTCACCTCAACAAGTGCATAACCCCTTAGAAATTAAACCACTCGTACAATCGCCATTACTCTCAGAACAATATTCTTATAGTTTCTCACGTTTATCTGATCCTAGACAATTCGGTTACATCTATGTGAATAATGCAGGGCATATCACTTTTAATGTTGATCAAAAAACAGTTGCTGGTAAAAGAATATCGTATGCCTTCTTTAAAATGGAACCAGATGGTTATAACACTACCTTCGCTTCTGGTACATTTGCAGGGACTGGTTCATTTACTTTTACAACTAAGAAGCCAGCTCCAGTAGGGACTTATATGTTGTATGTGAAAAAGGTGGATTCTATACATTCCTCTGATTCATCAGGTACTATCACATTCACCACACCTTGATAGTCATACACTGGTTCTGTTGCAAAGTTTTTAGCAGATGGAAAGTTCGGTTCTGTTGCGAAGTTTTGTTAAGGTTAAGTGGTGCCAACAAAAGTTGTACATTTTATACGATTCTTAGCAGCTCCTGTAATTCATTGTATGTCGAAAAACCGAAGTCTGAGCCAAGACTTCGGTTTCGTTTATATAAAGCATGAATGGTTTCGATGCCTTTCAAGGTACGGGAAACGTGGCGAAGATTTTGAAATCCTGCGGATTTAGAAAAACGTCGCTTCACATGCCTATGGTCCTGTTCAATGAGATTATTCAAATGCTTGATTGTACAATGAGTTGTATGTATATAAAAACCTTGTTCTCTTAATTTGTTAAATGCGCAAAGTAATGCTGGTGCTTTGTCTGTAGTGAGAACTACTGGTTCTCCAAACGTTTTGACCAATCTTTTCATAAAGGCATAGGCAGCCTGATAATCCCGTTTTTTAAGAAGTTGAATATCCAATGTGTGCCCGTCTTTATCAATTGCACGATATAAATAACACCATTTTCCTTTGACTTTTATATAGGTTTCATCTAGTTTCCAAGATAGCGGAACGTTTTTATTTTTCTTCTTCCAAATTTGATAGATAAGGTTTCCATATTCATGAACCCAGCGCATGATGGTTGTTGGGTGAACCGAAACACCACGCTCTTTCAAGATTTCAGATACATCACGATAACTTAAAGAAAAACGAAAATAGTAGCCGACGGCTACCAAAATAATATCCTTTTTAAACTGTTTTCCTTTAAAATACCCCATATATCATTCTCCTGCTCACACTTTTTCTACAGGTTATCTTAGTTTAGAAATCTTTGCAACAGAACCAAAAATAATTTGCAGCATTTCAAGCGTAAATGATACGTCTGGAATAAACTTAATAACAGAGTAAATAAAAAAGCGTGTTTTAAAAATTTTTATTAAAACACGCTCTTACTATCGTTAAATATTTAGTTATTTTGTACTCCTAATCTCATTAAATCATTTGTTACTATAAAAAACATTATTTATAATAAACTTTTTAAGTATTAAACCATATAATTCTAGATTGATAACCTTTGAATTTTATATATTGTTCAAAGAAATAATTATCGTGAATCCTAATTTAATGCGCCATCATCTCGTGCGCAATATCATGTCCATTCATATCCGATGGGTAGTAGGTAGGCCAGTGTATGATTTCATCGAATAAAGCTTCACGATTGTCACCCCAATACAAGTGGTAGTGACCAGCTTTATTCGGATAAATACCATGATCACTGAATTGAATATACTGAGGAACTCCTTCTGTTTTTTCTGCTAGTTTAAATATGTATCTTACACCTCTATTCCCTGCATCATATGTCAAAATTTTGTACCCATCATAGATATACTTACCAGAATATTCTTCTTTGTTTTTGTAGAATGTTACAGTATCTCCTTGAATCACGATACGGTTCACATCTGTTTGATATCCTTCATTATAATACTCCTTATATTCTTTGGCTGACATTTTACCTTTATGTTTCGCTTTGTAAGCAAATACCTCATCAAGCGTTCCATCTTGTAAATATGGATATACCGATTGCCAGTCTCCTTTCCAATCGGAGAGTGGTCGATCCTTCACTTGGTTGTCTTCAAAATATCCTTCATAAATTCTTTCTGTTGCTTTATCATGAGCATGACTATGATTATGACTGTGATCGTGTTCATTTTCATGTGTATGACTTTCAGTTGTTTGCTCTTGCTTTTCAGAAGGTTTTTCTGCAACTAATGCGAATTGTGTTGCTTCCTTTAAAGTATTCACGTTTTCTTCCATTAAAGTGAAGTAATCTTTATTATTCTTCGCATCGTCTTCAGAAATAGTAGCAAGGTGATTTAAGCGTAAAACTTTTGTACCAGTTTCTTTCTGAATAACTGATGCTACTTTTGGAGTAGAAAACGTTTCGAATAAGATGTATTTTAACCCGTGTTCTTTAACTGTTTTTGTAATTTCACCAAGCTCTTTTTGAGATGGTTCATCAGAAGCTGAAATCCCAGCGATAGGAATTTGTTTTAAACCATAGCGTTGTTCCCAGTAACCATAGGCTGCATGAGAAACTAAAATTTCTTTCGTTTTTGCATTTGCTACAGCAGCTTTAAATCGATCGTCTAAATCTGTAAATTTAGTTTGAAGTGCTGCAAAATTCTTTTCGAATTCTTGTTTATGATCAGGCTGTAATTCTACAAGAGCATTTTTGATTTTTTCAGCTTGTTTCATCGCTAGTATAGGATCTAACCACACGTGTGGGTCTTTATCGTGATGATGTTCATCTTCTTTATGTCCATCTCCATGATCATGATGTTCATCTTCGGTTGCGGCACGCAGTTCGATGCCTTTTGATGCATTTACAATTTTAATATTTTCTTTTTGTAATGTTTTTTCCATTTTTTCAGCAAACGGTTCTAATTCTGCACCGTTATAAATGAATAAATCGGCTTTTGCAACTTTCACTGTTTGTTTTTGGCTTGGTTCAAATGTATGAGAATCTGCACCAGGTGGATAGATTGCTTTAACAGTTATATAGTCACCACCGATTTTTTTTGTGAAATCAGCAAGTGGGAAAATAGTTGTATAAACAGAAAGTATCTCATCTTTTTTTACTGCACCTTCTTTTTTATTAGAACATCCAGCAAAAATTAAAGTGAAAATAAGTAGGAATGAAAACATAGTTAATTTTTTTGGCATGAAATTCTCCTCTTTTCTTTTTTACAAGTTTATTTCCTCCAATTCTATGAAGAAAATATCGTTTCAAAACAAAACGTAATGATTACGTTTTAGTTTGCGAACCTAGTATAATACATCTTTTCGAAATTCGCAATAAATAATAATCATTACGATTTATCTTTGTTATAAACTTATTAAAAAGGGTAGTTCTAGGGCAAAAACTATTTGATGAAGACATAGAACCTACATAGCCTGTTCAATTACAGATTATGATGTAACACAATATTTATATGTCATTCGATTTGATTTAGGAAAGGTATTCCTAAACCCTAATTTATAATAAAAGGAAACTAATTCGGCTTGATTTAGCTTATTTTCTAGTTTTTGTACAGAAGTACAAGCAGTCAAATTTAGCTCTGAAAAATTCTGAGATTTCCCCCAAGCGATTGCTTTTTTCATCATATATGTAGCAAAACCTTGATTTCTGTATTCCTTAATTACACCAAGCTTTTCTTTGCTTTACCTTCAATAATTAATCCAAATTCTAGTTTTCCAATGAGTGTAGCAAAACTTTCAAATTGAAGATTAAATCCTAAATCAAACATCCATTGCTCAGCAGGACGATCTAGCTTATAAATATAGATTGCAGTAGTATTAGTACAATCCAATAAGTCAATGATCATATAATTAGTGTCTTTTAACAGAATATGAGGATATTCTTTACAACGTATATTACTTTTTCTTTGTTGTTCTTCTCTTTTTTTATAGAAAGATAGTTCTTTGAGTAACTTTTTTAATTTAGTTTTACGACAAAATATTGATTTTCTCTCCCTTTTATAAATTAAAATTATCATCAAAACAATTATATTAACTAGGGGTAAAGTCGCATGCCCATCAACTTAAGATTTTTCACTGCCCCTATAAGGGGTACCGCTAGCATTTCAGAAAAAAACCACGCTAAGAGCATGCAAGATTTTATACAGTTTTTCGGCTAATTTAGTAACAAGCGGGAACCCGAAACCCCGCACCAGGATAGGAATGTATAAAAAATAAATAGAATCATAGAAAGGGAAAAAGGCGGATTCCTTTTGAGAGTAAGGATCCGCCTTGTCTTCGCTACCAATAATGATGCGTTATGTCAACCTCATATGTATAGAATATACATATAGAAATTTGCAAGTAATCAATAGATATTCAGTATGATACTATGAAGTGGGATAGGATAAATATTGCATGCAGAAAGGGAGATTAGTTTGAAAGAATACAAGATAATTTTATTTGATTTGGATGGGACACTGTCTGATCCTAAGATAGGGATAACCAAATCAGTTCAATTCGCACTTGAAAAGATGGGTATTCTAGAACCTAACCTTAATAAACTTGATTGTTTCATTGGACCGCCATTACAAGAATCGTTTGCTATGTATTACGGTTTCAATACTGAGGAGATAAAACAAACAATTGGTTTTTACAGAGAAAGGTTTAAAAGAGAAGGAATGTTCGAGAATAAATTATATACTGATATTCCTTCACTCCTAGATACCTTGAAAAAGCAGGGATATATCTTAGTCGTAGCAACTTCTAAGCCTACTGTATTCTCAGAAAAGATATTAGAATACTTTAAAATAGACTGTTATTTTGATCTTGTGGTGGGAAGTAATCTTGATGGAACCCGAAGCTCAAAAACTGAAATCATTCAGTACATACTTGATAAATATCACGAATATAAACATAGCGATTTCGTTATGATTGGCGACCGTAAGCACGATATAATTGGTGCAAACAATACAGGTATTGATTCTATCGCAGTTACATATGGCTATGGTTCATTGGAAGAATTAAATCAATCCAATCCTACATGTATTATTGATAATGTTAAGGGTATAGAAAGTATTTTGTTAACTAGTACAACAATTTAACTTCCACTTTCGAGAATTATGTGAACGAAAAGTCCCTTCAGATTTTCTGAAGGGACTTTTTCTAGGTTTCTAGATAAATTGACTGCTGATAAGTGAGGTTATGTTAATATGGATTTTTTATGTACATATGTATGTTAAAAAATCCATGTATAGACTGCAACAAAGATAATAAATCCTGATGCTAAAAATAGCGTATATGCTGAAGCTTTTCGATTCCCTTTTAAATCAGAAAGACCGAACATTAAAAACATTAACCCCATAAATAAGGTCATAAGAGACATGAATTCAAATGTATCAGTTATTAAACTATATATAGCTAAAAAAGAAGTAATTAATCCAAATACAATTTTTAATATTGTCAGCAAAAAATAACCTCCTTCATTAAGTTTAATATAAACATAGCAAATTGGTTAAAGGATTATAAGTATTTATCTACCATTTTTTTGAAACAAAACGAATATGTAATTTATTCTTTATCTTAGATGAATAGCTTAATATCAATGAAAAGTTTTTTGTTCACCTCTTCTCCAAACTCTTATTTTATATAATTTTGAATGTATACTTTTGTTATGTATGTTGAGGATAGCAGGAGATTTGTTGTGAGGTCAATGATTAAGGTGAAATGAAAGTAAACTAATATTTAAAAGTTTACTTTCATTATTACAGGATGTTCATTAACATTTCAAAAATAATTAAAATATATGTACGACTAAAGGTAACTGTATCATCTACTGGTCCATCGGATGAAATATCACTTTCTGCTAATTATGGGAAAGGGTTTGTAGATATTACTGCCCCAGGTGGAGATAGTAGACTTTTAAAAAAATACGGATGGCAAGAATATTTCGAAAAGGGATACAATGAACAAGAAAAAATATTAAGTACCTATCCAAACGGAGAACATGCATTACTTTCAGGAACTTCTATGGCCGCCCCAAAAGTATCTGGGACGATAGCCCTAATTATTGACAAATATAATATGAAAAAACAACCTAATAAGGCTATAAATTTCCTGTATAATTATGGTATAGACAAAACCAAAGAAAATAAAAATCTATATGGGAATAGAATGCTAGATGTATATAATGCTGTAAGCAAATAGAACATAATCCATTGAAATCTAAAATATTTTCATATTAATCTTAGGGCACATTAATATTTTTGAACTTCTATACACTATGAGAATTTGAGGTTTTGGTGCAAAAACTTCAATTAACTAACATGATTCACATGAAAGGTGCTGTATTTGACTTTCATTTGTATGGAAAGGTGAAATTATGCAAAAATCACTTGTATCAAATATTTTCTATAAAATAATGCTCAATACCTTTAATATCATTCTCCCGATTTTAGTAGGCCCTTACGCATATCGAACACTCGGGGCAACTTCAATAGGGACAGTTAGCTCTGCTGAAACCATTTTTAATTATTTTTTCATTTTTGCTGTATTTGGTGTATATCAATATGGGTTACGTGAAATTAGCTTAGTGAAAAATGATAAGAAGAAAGTTTCACAATTGTTCACGAGTCTATATGTGATTAACTTTACAACAAGTATCTTAGCTTTACTGGCGTTTATTCTCTTTAGTTATTTTGGATATGGAAACCAAGATTTATTTCCTGTACTTCTTATTTTTGGATTTAATTTTATTTCAAACATATTTTATGTAGAATGGTTTAATGAGGCATTTGAAAATTATGATTTCATTACGAAGAAAACCGTTGTTGTTCGCCTCATTTATGTTGTGCTTCTTTTCGCCTTTATTCATGGAGCAGATGACTATAAGCAATTTGCCGGTTTATTAGTTCTATCAACATTTTTGAACCATACTATTAGTTTTATATATGTGAAGCGCCAAGTTAAATTTGATTTTTCTAATTTAACAATTGTTCCACACTTAAAACCTTTATTTTTAGTTGTTATCTTTTCAAACGCTAATATGCTATATACACAATTAGATCGCTTCTTTCTATTAGAGAATAACGGAGAAGCTACAGTGGCTTTCTATGTAATGACCTTTCAAATTATGACTATTATTAACACACTTATGTTAAGTGTTGTACAAGTTACAATTCCAAGGCTTTCTTATTTATCAGGAAATGCAACTGAAGAAGAATATGAATCATTACTAAACAAAATTTCAAAAGTATATTTCATTACGTTGTTCCCAGCTGCCATTGGTTTAATGCTTATCGCTCATGGAGCCGTTATTATTTACGGCGGAAAAGAGTATGCTGCTGCTGGTGACACATTAATGGTTTTTGCATTTTATATGATTGCAGTAGGAATTGAATCTATTTTATCAAATCAAATTATTTACGTGAAAAAGAAAGAAAGTATTTTAGTGCGCTTTTTATTCATCTGTGGTTTTATCAACCTTTTATTCAATTTCGCGCTGATATTCTTTCGCGTACTTACACCCACAACAGCAATTAGTACAACAACGATTGCTAACTGTACATTAATTGTCTTGGAATATATTTATATAAAAAAGAAATTGAAAGTAAATTACACATTATTCGATATGCAAAAGCTAAAATATCTGTTCTATTCACTAACGTTTTTACCAATATCATTCTTAGTGAATACGGTAATTTCAGGACAAATTCTACAAGTTATAGTCACAATGTTAGCATGCGGATTAGCTTATGCACTTATCCTATTCATAGCAAAAGATGAGATTCTTTTTATGCTGTTAGACAAAATAAAAGCAAGATTTAAACGAACTTAATGCAACAGAACCCTTTTCGTTATCTTCAAATCAAGAAAAAAAAGAAATGGCTCTTGATATAGTTCATTCTGAAATCATTAAGATTGCTGAGCAATATAATTGGGAGATATATAAATTTCAAGAAGTATATCAAAAAATAATCAATTTATTTATAAAAAAAGACCAGTCCAAATAAAAAATATATCTGTAATATAATATGTGAACATGAAGTATCATATGTGGATATCTATTTAGAGATAAGGTGTAAAAAAAGTAATATGCTAATAAAAAAAGAGTGACTTATTAGAGAAAGGGAAACATATGAAACAGCATTTTCTAGTCATATAGGAAAGTTATTTTGGCAAATGAATCACAAGGTGGTTCTGGTGCGAAAGCTTCAAGATAATTGCAAGTAATCTCTAAATCTTGGACATACTGATACAAAAGGATGCGTGATTAGTATGGAAAAGCGAAATTTATTCAAGTGGAAGCATTATCAGGTTCTGTTGCAAAGTTTTGTTAAGGTTAAGTGGTGCCAACAAAAAGTTGTACATTTTATGCGATTGTTAGTAGCTCCTGTAATTCATTGTATGTCGAAAAACCGAAGTCTGAGCCAAGACTTCGGTTTCGTTTATATAAAGCATGAATGGTTTCGATGCCTTTCAAGGTACGGGAAGCGTGGCGAAGATTTTGAAATCCTGCGGATTTGGAAAAACGTCGCTTCACATGCCTATGGTCCTGTTCAATGAGATTGTTCAAATGCTTGCTTGTACAATGAGTTGTATGTATATAAAAACCTTGTTCTCTTAATTTGTTAAATGCGCAAAGTAATGCTGGTGCTTTGTCTGTAGTGAGAACTGCTGGTTCTCCAAAGATTTTGACCAATCTTTTCATAAAGGCATAGGCAGCCTGATGATCCCGTTTTTTACGAAGTTGAATATCCAATGTGTGCCCGTCTTTATCAATTGCACGATATAAATAACACCATTTTCCTTTGACTTTTATATAGGTTTCATCTAGTTTCCAAGATAATGGAACGTTTTTATTTTTCTTCTTCCAAATTTGATAGATAAGATTTCCATATTCATGAACCCAGCGCATGATGGTTGTTGGGTGAACCGAAACACCACGCTCTTTCAAGATTTCAGATACATCACGATAACTGAAAGAAAAACGACAATAGTAGCTGACGGCTACCAAAATAATATCCTTTTTAAACTGTTTTCCTTTAAAATACCCCATATATCATTCTCCTGCTCACACTTTTTCTATAGGTTATCTTAGTTTAGAAATCTTTGCAACAGAACCAACACGTTTATAACACCACCGATTCATACTACAATTATCTTAACATCTATAGGGCGTCCAAGATATTGACTAGTCTCCGTTTTATCTTTAAATTAATCATAGTACATAAATTCATTAACCATAATATTTACTTCTCCATTTGTTACACTACAATAGTAGTTGTCATTAATTTTTTTAATCGGTAATATTTTGACTACTCGATCAATCGGTGTCAATATAAATTCAACTTCTGTATTATCTCCAACAAGTATGTTTCTTAAATGAAATACTTCATGTTGATTATTTGTTACATTATTAACTAACCTCGCATGAATGTGGCCAAATCTTTCATACTCCCTACCTTTAGTGAACTTTACCCATTCTGGTTCACACCTTCTGTAATAAGTACCAAAAGCAATTAGTCTTTGTTGATTATTCATCAAAAATTCTTTTTCATTCCCTATCTCTTGAGCATCTGCAATACTACTAAATTTAAAAATTGGCTTTCTCTTCAATACTCTACCTTTGATCATAGTACCGTCACAACTTCTTTTTTTGTTGAATATCGTCATTTGAACTGAAAATGCTTTTATCCCTAGTTTCTCTGCAATTTCTTTAATATAACACAGTAAATCAAAGTTTGCCTTATTATCTATTGAGAAGTACAATCCATTAGACAATGATAGTTTTTGATTATTCTTTCGTAAATATGCAGTATGTGAATAAACTATTCTACCATCCAGCATAACACCATCTTTACCTAACCTGATACCTTTACTGAACCCTTCACTTGATTCAAGATAACCTGAGTAACAATTGGATTTCCCACTCCCGTTTGAACCATTTATCACAGCATCTTCTACTACTTCCCCACCTGGATGATCTAGGTTTTCATCTGCACCTGAGACTCCTATTCTTAAATATTCATTATCATCAACTATAAAACCTAGTGTCTTTAAAATTAGTCTTACTGTACTATCATCAAATTCAAGATTTTTAGCGTTAATGAAATTTTTTATCCCTTGCATATCTACTATGCACGAATCTTTTGACCCATAACTCAAGCGATTCTTTAGATATCTATTTGAAATATCCTTTTCTTCTTTCAAATAGGTATCATAACAGTCTGGTATTTTAATAGCAAAATCATTTTTAATCTTCTTACTAACAACCAAGTAATACATATCGTTTATGTTAATTATGCTAGAATTACTTTTATAATTTATAACTTCTTTAACTTTATTCATCTCTATAGGAGATATAACATCTACATATTCATCATGCATTGAGTACACTTCCCTTTAAATATCTAGCAACTCCATAATTATCATTGTCAGTAGTTATATAATTAGCAATTTCCTTTAATTCATCTATTGCATTTCCCATCGCTACACCAACACTAGAGTATTTTATCATCTCAAAATCATTGAAATCATTGCCAAATGATATTATATTGCTTCTTTGTACACCATACATTTCAATTAAATACTCAATTGCATTCCATTTCGATATATTTGTACTCATAATTTGACATAAGGTAGCATCATCAGTGATTACAGGGCTACATTCTGATGGAATATTATCTACTATCCTTTGCTTAATACCGTCCTTTGAGCAGACGATAATTTTATGAACTAAATCATAGTCAAATGTATTCAAATCTATTAACTCGAACTCAGAACTACCAAAGAATTCTTTAGTATTGAAATTCGAATATAGTTTATCATTTATTTCTAAACAAATTTGATAATAGTTATGATCTAAGAAGTGATTAAGTATATTTCTAGTAACTGAATAAGTTATTCCTTTTTCAAATAATAATTTGTCATCGCTAATAACAGTAGCACCATTATAACAAATAACCACATTCTTATTTAAAATATCCGGTAAAATCCTTTTTATATCTCTGTAAGGTCTCGCAGTTGCAAATACAATCATATGTCCGTTTTTCATAACTTCACTTAACACTTCAACAGAATAATCATCAATTTGCTTGCTTGAGTTCAACAATGTACCATCTAAGTCAATTACTATCATTTTCATTAACATCACTCCTTAATAATTGCGTAGCTCATTATATGAAAAGTCGTACCATTCTTTTAATTTGTCAGGTGATTTTCTAATTTTTATTTGATATTTTGATCCCAAAGTCTCTACGATTTGATATTTTTGATTACTTTTTTCAAGTTCAACAGCATTCTGCATATCAATTCCAGCTACTAGAACATTATTATTTGATAATTCTACTAAGTACTCTCGCATTTGAGAAACGGTTGTATCATCAGCTACTAGAATTGGTACTTTATTATTTCTTAGTCCTTTAACTATGCTTTTTAGTTTGATAATATTAGACAAATTTTCTTCACCATTAAAAATACCATTTATGAAATCCGGTTGATGCTTTGACATATCTAGTAATATAAAATCAGTCTTTGGATCAAGTGAATTATCAAGTTTATTGAAATATTCGTAAAAATCCATTTGATTCAAACCTATTGTACAAATGATTCTAGAAGTTATTTTATCTTTAATGTTTCTAATATGCGCTTTATTAACTCGATATTGAAGTTGAAGAAGAATATCCTTATTACTCATTCCGTAATAATTTAAGCAAGTGTTAATCTTTTCCTCACACATCTTTTTTTCTAAGACTAAAGCTATCTGAACACTATCATTTATATTTTCAATAAGTTTCCTAATGCTGTTAATTTCATATATTGATACAGGTAAATTCTTATCAATATGCGTTGTTACTTTTAATGGTACATGTATATCCTCATTAATTAAATATCTAACATGGTCTGTGTTAACTGCATGAATGCCTATCATATTTACACCATTTCTAATTGCCATATCCAAGTCAACTATATTATGTACTCTACAAAGTTTGAATATCTTGCCATGTCTAATTAAAGAATTGAATTCAACTACATTATATTTACTGCTGTCAAATTCAAAATAAGTATCTTCAATTATTTTAGACTTTCTACTAGAATTCCATGTATTGAATGCTGATACATACTCCTCTACAGGATTAAAATCTAATATATTGTACCAATAAAGTGACATTGTTTCAGATATTTGTTCTTGCGATAGGTATTGACACAAATTATCGTAATTAAATGCGACTACAGCACATAAAACTTCATTTGAAAATTGTTTCAAATAAAGTTTACATTTTTCAAGAGTGTTCAAAGTTGTAGAGTTGTTATCATACAACAGTATTCTACAATGATTTGTCTTTATATTCTCTATATGTTCATTGTAGTATTGTGGGATATATCTATACAACCAATCACCATCATTATAAATTGGTTCCGATTTGTTATCACGTTGTTGTTTTTTTGAACTATAGTGACAATTGATGATTATAGGAAATAGTTTCCTCACATTATTTACTTTTAAATATGATACTAATGAATAACCTAGAGAAATTCCCCCGTATGCAAAAGATATAACATAATCGATTGAATTAAATCTTTCATTATCAATTATTGATTTAACAGATTTGTATATTGAAACAATATTATCAAGTTCTCTCATACCTTTATGGTACATTTTGTAATCATTCATCCACCTAACGAGGATATCCTCATTAAGACTTTGTATTAAGTTGTATACATCCTCGTTTATAGAGTTTCCCTCAATGCATCCAAATATTAAATCTGTAGTTAATTGGATTATATCCCTTAATCCAAAATCAACTACTGGAGTTGATTCCTCAGATATCGAAGCTAACTCAATTGTATTTAAGCAAATTAACAATGCATGTTGTAAGTGTTCCAATATTGATATCATTATCGTTCTAACATAATAGTTGTTAATATGCCTATCAATCAGCTTACATTCAGATAATTCTCCCAATAATTTCTTAACTGCTCTTAATAATTCTAAATATCCTTCAATGATATCTCTTGTGTCTAAAAATACATATTGAGGAACCCAATAGTAATATAATTTTCCCCTCAAATGTACAACATCATTCTTAATCATAAACATTTGTGATAATAATGATTCTATCTCATTCCCTTTTTCTAAATTTATGCTATCTAGTAGATAACACAATGCTTCAACGTACTCTCCATAAGTTAATGTAAATATACCTATTTCATTTGTTTTATTTGATAGAAAGTCCATATAATCATTCTTCATATTTACCTTACATATCTTATTTCTTATGTCTTCAAACATTAGATGGTTCTTTAAACTATTACTATCAAAACTTTTACAAAACTCAGACCAAACTTTGCTAAGTGATTGCCCTTTAGCATAATCAATTTGCAGTGCTTTCCCCCCATTATTCAATACGCACTCAAACAACTCTGGATTTTCAGACGAATCATCTGCTAATAATTCTATATTCGCACCATTTTCAATTAGAGCTTCAACTATCTTCTGTTTATTTTTTTGACTCATAAAATAAACTTCCCTTAATTTCCCGTTAATGATATCAACTTCAGACCCGATTACTGAATAGTCAATTTTCTCATCAAAGTTATTTTTGAATATCCCATCAACTACACCTCTTATAAATTCTTGATAGCCTGAACTTAAAAATATCAGTTTTAATCTAGAACCGAAAAACCTATGCATATACTTTATGTATCGCACAACATCAGAATATACAGTCAATTCTCTAGATATGAAAATTCCAGAGAAATAAAGTTTTAATTGGTCAATTTCTAGTCCTTCCTTAAAAGTGTAATCAACTTCTCTTACTGATTTCATTAGCTTTATAAACTCTTTACTATATGTACTTGTGATTAAATTTAGCGTTTTTTCTCTAAATGACTCTAAACTTAAACTATTCTCACCATATGCCATATCATTGAAACGAATAAAATCTTTAATATTCTTTTTTGATATTAATAAATCTGCATATTTACAAGCATAATACCACGAAGTTCCATTGATTATTGTTCGGTCTACATCTAAGATTACATATACATCTTCAGAGTTAATTATTGGAAGCATCTGCCTCTTTATCTCATCAAAATTTATCATTGAATCCTCCTATAATTATTAGTCTTTATATGTTTTCTACAACTGAAAAGTTAAGCGATACAAATAATTTTTTAGCGTCCAAAAAAATTATTTATTAGTTCGTATAGGAATATTTAGGAAGAGGAACAAAAAATTCCCGTTAGAGATTTCCTACTTTATTCTCTACTTTCCCTTTTTTCATGGCCGCTTTTAGAATTACAGAATACATATTATTCTATTTACAATAGCTCATCGAGACATCCCTATAGGGTGGTGCAAATATTTAATATATTGGTTTTTAAATTATTGAAAGCATCCTTTCTTCTCCTTCTAACTGTATTTTTTCTTCAATTAGAAGATTAACAGAGTGGAAAGAATGCTAGCATTGATTTTTTTATCACTGTTAAAGCTTATAATGCTTAACTATTATTTTGTACTAAACACTTAATGTTTAAATCATTAAATTTTTTCAAAAATTCATCTTTCAAGTCTTCTGGCAATCTGCAGTTAAATATAATGGAATCATCACATGAATGTGCATAAATATAATAAGTTTTAAACTTAGCACTATTACTGATTACATTTTCACAATACAGATTACTTTCTTCTGGACTCAATTCTCCAATGTAGTTAAATACAAAGTCTAGGTTATCATACATATTTTCTATAAAATTCGGTTCTGATTTTTCAGAACAGTCACCATAGCACATATGCTCCAAGTACAATTTTCTATCACCATAATAATAATCATACTCATTACTCAACTTAGATATGCAGCTTTCCAAATCATCATAATTCACATCTAGTAACAACGGATAATGAACATGACAATCACCAATCAAAGAATCATAATTCTTACCACCAATCTTCCTACCATTATTTGTAATCCTAAAAGTTACTTTTGATTTTTCTAATATAATACTTGCTATTTTTAATGATAGCCATAGAGCTGCTCCCTCTCTAATTCTTGTCATATCATTACACTGTACTTTATCAATGACTAAACGATATTTAATAATACTTTCCTTTAGATTCCTAACTTTATTTCTCTGGCTTGAAAAACTAACTATATCTCTATACCTATCACTATCTCTAAAAATATCAAATTTATTAGGGAATGTGTTCATTTTAAACTCATCCAAGTAATCTTGGTACGTAAAATTATTATCCTCTTGGATTAATATCTCACTTTTACCTTCTTCGATGTCAGATAATGTATTATACATTTGCTTAGTGAATATGTTATTACTTGCACCATCAAAAATTAAATGACTAAAAACAGTAACTAACTTGTAATTCTTATGATCCAACTTAATTAACAGACTCCTATATAACAAATTATTGACTTTTTCCATTTTAGATACATAGTCATAAACTATCTCGGTAGCCAATTTAGTAATATCTTTTTTAGAATCGAATGAGTATTCTGTTAAATCGAGAATAGTGTGTTTGTAAATATCACTTAAACTTGAATCTTCAAAATGGTAACCTGATTCCTTTTTGATTATTTTTGTTCTAAGTACCGAGTTATTTTTAATTACAGCGCTGAAAGCCTTTGATATATTATCTGCACAATAAACTTCAAAGTTTATATCACTAATAATCAGGTCATTATATCCTTTTCTTAAGATTTTATTTTGTCCATGTCCACAGCCGTAAGTAACTATTTCATCAAAATCTAGTAATTGATTTAACTTGTTATTATCATTGACTATTTGATTCCTAATTAGCTTTGATATGAAAAACCTATCTTCATTCAAGAATTGCTTACCGGTAACATTTTCCATTAAATCCAACTCTGACATATATTCACTATACCGGTTTCCTTTCACAATATAATTCGGTACATATTCAATACCGAACTCATTGTTTAAATAAACAAGTATATCATCTACATTTTCTAATGCTTGAAGCACTATATTTTTATTGTCATGAATGTATATACTTGAAATTTTAGCATTATACTTGTCTTTTAAGATTTCATTAACACTATCAAATTTTTCGAAATCAACCTTATTACAAATTAACTGATCAAGTAACCTGATTGTTGGGAATTTGTAAACATCCTCAACTCTTAACCTTATACCAAATTCCTTTGCAATAGATGAAATCATCATTACTACAGTTATTGAATTTCCGCCTAAATTAAAGAAATTATCATCTAAGCAAATATTCTTATACTTAAGTAAATCGTACCAGATTTTAGCTAACTTTTTTTGACTATCATTTTCAGGAGCACTATAATTTTTACCTTCTTCAAATTTAACCAGTCTCTTCAATGAATTCCTGTCAATTTTACCATTATTTAACTTAGGAAGTCGCTTTAGTTCTACGAATTGATTAGGTATCATATAAGAAGGTATACTTGAACTTAGAACATTTACTATTTTTTGATGACTTATCATTTCACTTAAAGCTATGAAAGCCACTAAATTATTATTTTTGTCAACTATTACTGCGGCATCAGTTACACATCTAATCTTTAATAAACAATTTTCTATCTCACCTAATTCAATTCTATACCCCCTTACTTTTGTTTGATTATCCATTCTTCCGAAAAACTCTACATTTCCATCTGAAATCCATCTAGCTAAATCACCGGTCTTATAAATGATTTCATTTCTTGAATATGGATTCTTAACAAATTTCTCTACAGTTAACTCTTCTCTGCGAAGATACTCTCTTGCAACTCCTTTTCCAGAAATGCATAACTCACCAATTGTACCTATAGGCATCACATCATTATTTTCAGATAAAATAAAAAATTTATAATTAGGTAATGGCTTTCCAATTGGTATTTTTCCTAAAGTTTTATCACTGTCTACAATATAAATACTTGAAAATACACTTGCCTCAGTTGGTCCGTATAAATTCGCTAGTTTTGCATTAATTTTGAGTGCTCTAAACTCCTCAACTAGATAAGAACTTAATTCTTCACCAGCTGATAATAAGAACTTCAACTTGTTATTTGAAATGTAATCTGTAGATTTCAGATATTCTATATATGCCATTAACATTGACGGCACAAAATTTATATGTGTTATATCGTTATCAGATAAACATTTTGATATCTCTAAAGGATTTTTTTCTATACCAAGTTTACCGATAACAACACTACCACCACATATTATCCAAGTAAAAAGCTCAGATATTGATACATCAAACATATAATTAGTTTTTAAAAGGAATTTATCATCTGGAGTAATTTCTAATACTTTCACAATAGAATACAATAAGTTCATTAAATTCTTATGCTCAAGTAAAACTCCTTTAGGATTACCTGTACTTCCTGAAGTATATATGACATATGCTAAATCATTTGATGTGTTCACACTCGGTAGATCGCTAGATTCACCTTCCCATATGTCTGCACTTCCAAGGTCTATTACCTCACATCTGGTTCCTTTCGGAACACTCACGTTTCCATAGGTTAGAAGAACTTCACACTTACTATCTGATAGTACAAAACGTTTCCTGTCTTCAGGGTATTCCGGATCTATTGGTAAATAGGCACCACCTGATTTCATAATTCCCAATAAACCTAGAATCATCTCAAAGGATCTGTCACACATAATCGCAACTATGTCATTTGCTTTCACGCCTCTTTGTCTGAGCTTTCTAGCAATAACATTCGATTTTTCGTTAACTTCCTTATAACTCATACTTTTGCCCATAAATTCTAAAGCAATTTTATTGGGAGATTGTTTAGCTTTCTCCTCCAATACTTCGTATATTGTCTTTTCCAAAGGAAAATGGAAGTCTGTCTTATTAAACTCATTCAGTATTTTTTCTTTCTCACATTTATCTAATATTTCTATATTTTTTATCAACTTTTCGTCACTATCTACTATTTCCGATATTATCTTTAATAAGTGACCAATCATTCTTTCTACTGTTTCTTTCTTGAACAATTTAGTACTATATTCAAGTTCTATCTCATATTCTTTTTCCACTGGTTTTACATTCAAGGATATGTCAAGTTTTGATTTCCCCGTGCGGACAGGTAGCCTTTTCATCATCAAGTCGTCTAACACAATGTCTTCAACATCAAAGGTATCTATGACATTCAAAAATACATCAAATAATGGATTCCTGCTCGCATCTCTTGCTAAACCTAATCTATCTACTAATTCTTCGAATGGATAACTTTGATTTTCATAAGCTTCAAGAGCATTTTCTTTTACTTCATATAGGTAATCAATGTATCTCTTCTCACTTGACGGATAACTTCTCACTGCTAAAGTATTTGCAAACATTCCTACTATATTTGACATATCTGAATGTTGTCTTCCTGATGCAGGAGTTCCTATTATAACATCCGATTTCCTGCTATATTTTGACAAGAGTATACTTAATACTGAGAACATTACCATATGCAAAGTAGAACCCGTTTTGCTCATAAGATTTTTTAGTGACTCTGCAGTAGATTTATTAATTCTTGCATACACTACGGAACCTTCAAAACTTTGAACTAAAGGTCTTTCATAATCATAAGGCAAATCTAAGACCGGCAATTCCATTTCGAATTTCTTTAACCAGTATTCTTTCTGAGCCTTTATTGCTTCTGTTTCCTTATACTTCGATTCCCATTCTGAAAAATCCTTATATTGAAGATTAATACTTTTTACAGATTCACCCTTATATATCCTTGCAAACTCTTTCATAAGTATACTTATACTTATTCCATCTGAGATTGCATGATGCATATCCATCAGTAGATATGTTTTATCAGATATTCTTACAACTTCAGCTCTGAATAGTAACTCTTTTTCTAAATCAAACTTCCTGATGAAATCCTTAACTATTTCCTCTATTACCCCTTCAGCAACCTTAACGTTTAGTGAGAACTTTGATGATTTTTCTATTACTTGATATACTTGTCCATCATGTTTTTCAAATCGAGTTCTCAACGATTCATGCCTATCTATTAATTTCAAAAATGTGCTTTCAATTCTATCGATATCGAATTCTCCTAATAACTCAAAACACATAGGTATATTGTAAGTTGTACCGTTACCCTCAAATTGATCTAAGATATACATTCTCTTCTGCGCCGATGAAACATCATAGAATTCCTTCTGTCCTGCCTTCTCTATACTTAAATACATACTTTCCTTCACATCACTAATAAACCCACCTAATTCCCGAATTGTTGGAAGTCTAAATAATTCCTTTAATGGGATTTCCTTTTCTAATTCTTTGTGTATCTTCGATACCAATACCGTTGCTTTT
>NZ_JAHCDO010000064.1:0-8066 GCF_050768835.1 Bacillus pfraonensis
ATTTAATACAAGCAATCGAAGAATATATTTACTTTTATAACTATAAACGTTTCCAAAAACGACTCAACCATCGAGCTCCGATAGAATATCGAATCTCGATGGCTGCTTAGTCTTTTTAATACTGTCTACTTGACAGGGATAAGACCAACACTGTACAGGCCTTTTCTCCGTTACTTTTCTACTTCTATAATACGTTTCATCGCCTTCATTTGACCAATATGATCGGCTTCATGGTACAACATCATACCGTAAAGCTCACCTACCGTTTCCAACCCTAAGAATGGCTCTGAAAGTTTCTTTTCAAATGTTTCTTCCGGAATTCCATTAATGCGTTGTGCTTGCTCTTGTAATTGAGACATTAACACTTCTAATAAGGGTCCTTCTGTTTTCCACTCAGATGGTTTTGTCCCATATCCAAACAAACCTGGATATTCACTTGGCAAATACTTAAACTCTTTTCCAAACATAAAAGTCTCTGCTGCAGTTAACACGTGACCAATATGCCAACGAATTGTGTTGTTGAAGCCCTCCGGCTGCTTATCGACAGTTTTATCATCCAACGTCTCCATAAACTTAACTAATGCCCCACGTGTTAATTCAAATTGTTTTAAACTTATTGTCCTATTCACTCTATCGCTTCCTTCCTTATGTACAGTTTATTTAAATTTAACAGAAACAATCACGAAATACATCTAATATGCTTAACGAACTCCGACTCCCATATACGGTAAGACAAACTTGAACATCTGCTATCATCTCAATTTTTAAAGCCATAAAAATTTTCCAGTTTTATATTATAAACAATCATGAAATCTAAACCTCCAACGGTTTGATTTCTTAGAAAAGGAAGTTCTCTTTGAACTACTCATCACTTATCACCCCTTCTATATGTACAGGCTGATTGAAACCAAACTTTTAGTTTATGCCAACTACAATTCATCTCTCATTTCAAAAGGTGAAGGTCGTTGCCCAATAAAAAATGGAAGATGAATTACAAATTTTAGTAAAGTGCTTCATCCATGCTAATTAGAAATTATTTTTCCATCAAACAAATACCACACTTTACCCTCTCACAGTCATTACGACACATTGTATCTAACTAATACATACCCTTTAGTTGTTTTTTCGAGCAAAACATAACATCTAAAAGAATGTTCTTTTGTTTCCGTACCTTTAGTAACTGCTCAAAGTCTGTTGCTAGTTGATGCAAGGCAAATACATTACCCTTTTCCTCTTTCATTTGAATCACATACAAAAATCCTAATGTTTATGTAGTGCTCTTCTTATATGCCCCACTAAAAAGCCTCTCATATGGCAATAGGGGTTCACTTTTGTAACATAACCCCTTTGTCTGTCTTCACTATACGAATACTTCCAAAAGTCCCTTCATTCATCATACCTTTTACTACACTTCTCAGTAGCACTTGTATTTATGAACATAAAAAAAGATTCCCCCAGATTACTGAAGGAGATCTTCTTTTGTATTCATATAATCAGTGTTAGTGTAGTCATGTTGGATTAGCTGTTAGAATTTTTTGCATCATACCTTACTCTCTATTACTGTTGTTTCCAAAACATCGGTATCCTGATGAGCATAAGCAATATTTCGTGTCATCAAACTGACAATCACTAAGACCACAATATTAACAATTAGGGCGATAATCCCTTCATTCAAGTCTTTGATTGCTTGAGGAAGATAAGGAAACATTTGGCCAATTTTTATGTTCCCTAAATCCATTATAGAGACTAACAGCCCCCCAGTTATAATCCCGACAAATGCTCCTTGTTTAGTCACAAAGTTCTTTCTCATCAAACTGGCGAAAAATGCGGGAGCAAGTTGTGTGATAAAATTATAAGGGATACCGCCAGCAAATCGGAAAAAACCCACGTTAAGCAAATTTCGACAAAGAAAAGACCGATTTTGACCACGTTAAAGCTAAATCGGCTGTTTCATTTCAAACTTAGTTGTGTGGAATTTATTCATGCAAAATGTTCCTACTCTTATATTAGAGACAAACGAATTCCACTTAATACGTTCGTGTTTATAACACTCTTTTATTGTAGGTCTACTTACCAGTTTAACAAACGCTTCATTTTCTGTTCTGTTTCTCCCTCTTGGCGAGGTTGGTAAATGGTTAATTTTAGTTCAGGTGCATCGTACACCTGAAGAGTAATATGATCCATAATCATTTCTCCAACTAAAGGATGCAGAAGTGTTTTTTTGCCACAAGGAGTACCTAGAACTTCATGCTTGGGCCACCAATTACGAAACTCAGGGCTCTTATTGGTAAGTTCTTTAATGATATCTTTAAACCACTCATCACCGACAAAACGTGTATATGCTAAACGAAATTGAGCAATCAAGCGTTGCGCATGATCTTCCCAATTAAGAAATAGCTCTCGATACTCTTTAGATGTAAAGCAACGCCAGACTGCATTGCGATTTCGATCATCCATTTTATTAAAGTCACCAAAAACCACAGTAGCAGCTTTATTCCAGCTTACTATGTTCAATTTTTCATCGGTTACATAGGTAGGACAGTATTCTAATTGACTCAATAAATTTTTCAAGACGCTATTTACACTTTCAACGAGAGGTCTTCCCACCTTAGATAGCAATGGCTGATTTGCTAATAAAAATAGATGCTCTTTTTCCTCTTCATTTAACCTGAATACACGCGAAATAGCCTCCAATACGTCTGAAGATACTTGTATATCACGCCCTTGCTCTAACCATGTATACCAAGTTATTCCTATCCCTGCCAGCTGAGCTACTTCTTCTCGGCGCAGTCCTTCTGTTTTTCTACGTGGCCCAATAGGTAAACCAAAATCTTGAGGAGATAACCGTGCTCGTCGTGTTTTTAAGAAATCCCCTAGTTCTTTCCTTCTTTCTTTATCACTTAACATTTAACCTCTCCCCTTTATAAGTAGTAGTTTTAATAATAGTATAAACACACTCCTATTCCCATTATAAACCTTCATCTATTCTAATAAATGAAGGAGGTGAGTTTAATGATTTTCAAAAATAGGGCTGAGGCTTTTCCTATACTTACGAAAGGATTAGTTCTCCTAATGGCTGCAGCATGTGGTTTTACAGTAGCTAATGTCTATTTAAATCAAACGCTCTTAGTCAGTATGGCAAATACTTTTCACGTTTCTGAAACCAATATAGGAATTGTAGCAACTTTAACTCAAGTGGGATATGCTTTGGGAAATCTTTTATTGGTACCATTAGGTGACATTTTTGAACGAAGAAAATTGATCCTAAGTTTATTATCTATTGTATGTATTATTTTAGCTGCAACTGCTTTATCAATGAATGTAACGTGGCTGATTGCAGCAAACTTAATTCTTGGATTTGTTACCATAGTCCCTCAAATTATTGTTCCTCTTGCTGCTAATTTAGCTTCAGAAGATAACAGAGGAAAAGTGTTAGGGAATGTTGCCATTGGCTTAGTGTGTGGGATTTTAGGTGCTCGATTTATCAGTGGTTTTGTAGATTCACATTTTGGATGGAGATCTATGTATTGGGCTTCTTTTGCTGGCACAATTATAATGATCATTTTAATTGCAATGTATCTTCCAAAAAGCAAAGGAAATCATGCAATACAGTATAAAAAATTACTTGCATCTTTAGGCCTGTTATTTAAAAAGGAAAAAGTGTTGCAAAAAGCTTGCCTTAGTCAAGGAATGATGTTTGGTTCCTTTAGTGCCTTCTGGACAACACTTGTTTTTTTATTAAATACTTCTCCGTATTCTTATGGGAGTACCGTGGCAGGGTTAATAGGTTTAGTGGGAATAGCTGGAGCCTTTGCAACTCCTATTATTGGCCGGGTGATTGATAAAAAAGGACCAAAATTTGCTAATACTTTATGTATGTTTATTTCTTTAATCGCTTTTCTAATCTTAATATTCTTAGGATATTGGTTACCAGGATTAATTCTTGGTGCACTATTAGTAACAGTTGGTACGCAAGCAAATCAAGTTGCTTGTCAAGCTACTATCTTTCAACTATCTCCTGAAAAGAGAAGCAGATTAAATGGATTATACATGGTATCTACATTCTTAGGTGGATCTTTAGGATCATATTTAGGTGTACTTGCTTGGAGCAAATGGCATTGGTATGGAGTATGTACAGTTGGGATACTCATGATAGGTATTGCTTTTAGTTCCTTATTTAGCTTGCCTAAACAAAAAAGAACAGTAAAAAATAGAGAATTCGAGAAAGGAAGTCATGTCTAATGTCTGCAAATACAGAAAACTATAAAAGAGGATTGGAAGTATTATCAAAAATAGATCCGGAAAACTATCAAAATATCGTGAATAATTTTAAAAATTCAGTAGCACCTGACTTAGGAACTTTGGCTGTGGAATTTAATTATGGTCAAATTTTTTCTAGACCAGGATTAGATTTAAAATCTCGCCTTCTTGCAACAGTTGCTGGTCTAACTGCTTTAGGAAATACGGAACAATTAAAGTTTTATATTAACGGAGCTTTAAATGTTGGATGGACCGAAGAAGAAATTGTGGAAGCTATGATGCAAATGTTAATTTATGCAGGCTTTCCTGTCGCATTAAATACCATTTTAACAATAGCTACCGAAGTATTTTCTAAAAGACGAAATCAGCTGTCAGCCAATTAATGGAGGGAGAGTGAAAAATGATTATTGATAGTCATGCCCACGTAGTTCTACCTATAGAAAAACAAATTGAAATGATGGATTCAAGTGGGATAGATAAAACTATTTTATTCTCTACGCTTGTTCATCCAGAAAAAAGTGAAAGCTACGATGAATTTATTCAGGAAATGGATGTACTGAATCAAATTTTAAATAACGAGATAAATCCCCTAGAAGCACGATTAAAAGCTCTAGAAGAATTAAGGGATGCTATCGCAAAATATCCTGACCGTTTTACTGGATTTGGATCAGTTCCCCTTTTAAGTTCCTCTGGAGAACTGCATGATTGGATTGAGAAGATTGTAAAAGATTATAAAATGAAGGGACTTGGAGAATTTACCCTTGGTTCAGGCCAAATTAAAATGCTTGAACCTGTATTCCAGGCAGCTAGTGATTATAATTCCTTTCCGATTTGGGTGCATACATTCCATCCACTCAATTTAAATGATATTCAGGAATTGTTCGTTTTAACTCGTAAATATCCCAATGTACCTGTAATCTATGGCCATTTGGGAGGAATTCATTGGCTGCAAGTTATTGCATTAACAAAAGAGACAAAGAACGCCTACCTAGATATCTCTGCATTTTATACAACCTATGCATTATCTTTGGCTATAAAAGAACTCCCAGAGAAAACTTTATTTAGCTCTGATTTTCCTTATGGTGATCCATTCTTAAATAAGTTGGCAGTTGAACGTCATGCTTCAAGTGAAGAAGTCGTACAACGAGTACTAGGTGGGAATATTGCTAACCTTTTAAATATTTAACTTATGTTTTCATTCATTATGTCGACTTAAGGCATAAAGACAACCCTAGTTTCTGTAAAATGACAATAAAGCTATTTCATTTTAAAAGCTCAAACAAGCATAACCCCGTTCTAAATTTAGGACGGGGTTAAAAATATAGTTGTTTAATTTTTGATGTAAGATACTTCACTACACTAAAAAATATAACAATAAAGTCGTTTAAAAATCTAAGTTTTATTATAGTGATAGGTAAGCTTTTGAAGTTATCGCCAGCTTTTCCCCCACTTCACACCGTACAGGCGAGTTTCCCAGCATACGGCGTTCCAACTAATCCAACTCATTCAGTATTTTTATGTATATGCAAAGATGAAATGTAGAATCAGATAGCTTCGTTCAGACATTGCTTGCGCAATTTATTAACTTCTATAAGTTGCTTTTCATTTAACTTGAGTGAGTTTAAAAGCACTTGTATTTTCTCTTGATCTCTCAAATGTATGAGAAGATGAACAGATTTGTGCAATATCATTAAGTTTCTGTATGAATCATCTTTTGTGAGATAGTACGGTGTCTTATGATGACAATGCCAATCATTCAGTCCTAATTCAATTCCTGTAACACCACATCTCCCGTATTGTGCGATAAATCGGCTAATCCGGTTATCGTTGTATTCGATGGAACGGCTTGGTATGAATTGTTTCATCACATGAGCAAGCGTTTGTTTATTAATCGCTCGCAAGTTTTGATGGATCTTATTTCTACCTTCGGTAGTATAGTTACAAATAGTTTGAGAGAAGTTAAGATTCACCTTATAGCGCTGGGCATGGATTGGGACAAGAACCATTTCTTTTATTTTATAAAGCTTACATTCGTATCCCTTATACCGTTTCTGTAAGGATTTTGTAAAGTCCTGAAACGTAGCTTCTTTTTTCAATTCTTTTAAACGATTGTATAATGTTTTATGAAGACGATAGCTCAGCTCACATAAGTCTATTGTGATGTGCGACGCTGCAGAATAATAATTCTGTATACCCATTATGACCAGATTAAATCGCCAAACGTTTTCAACTGTTTGGTGTTTCTGTATTGCCTTTATAGCTTGTTTTATCTTTGTCTGCGCGTTTTCAAGTGCCTTTTTTGTCATATGTGAACGGGCCACATAAAGTGTTCTTTTATTTGTCTTTTTCCGATGTGCTTTAATGCGAAAACCTAAAAACTCTGAAGAGTTTTTCTTTAGGTTAACTACTTTCGATTTTTCCTTACTAATTTCAAGCTTAAGCCTTGTTTGAAGGAAATCCTTTACTGCATAATGCATTTTAATCGCTTGTGAACAGGTGCGGCAAAGGATTTTAAAATCGTCTGCATATCTCACGATATAGCAATGTTTTAAATTCGATTGTTTCAATGCATTATATCTGCCAATCTGTGATTTATATAGCTTTTGAGTTTCAAAACTTTCCCATTAATTACTAACCCACCAATCTAGTTCATTTAATACAATGTTAGATAAAAGGGGTGATAAAATCCCCCCCTGGGGTGTACCTTTCGTTGGGAAGCCTTCCCCAATTATTTCGGCTTTTAAAAGACGTGAAATAATGGAAAGCAATGCCTTATCACGAATGCCAAGTGACCACATTTGTTTTAATAGTTTGGCATGATCCACAGTGTCGAAGAATCCTTTGATGTCAACATCTACACAATGGTATAAGCATGCACGATTGATGAGCGTTTCAAACCTAGCTTTCGCATGATGTGTACTGCGGTTTGGTCTAAAACCATAGCTATGTTTATAGAACTTTGCTTCACAAATCGGCTCAAGCACTTGCAAGATACACTGTTGGAATAATCTATCCCAAATAGTCGGAATCCCTAAGGGACGCGCTTTTCCATTTGTCTTAGGAATGAAGACTCTCCGAACGGCTTGGGGTGTGTAGTTTTCAAACATTCGTTGTATCGTCGATATGACCTCTGATACGGATAATCGCTTTATATCTTCAATCGTTAATCCATCATATCCAGCCGTTTTACTGCCGGTATTTCGTTTAATATTCCGATAAGCTAATTGAATATTTTCATCGGACTGCATTAAATCGAGTAATCCATAAAAATTTTGACCATTAGCACTTTGAGTGTATAAGGAATCAAAATGATATTGCATATCATAATACTCATTGTGCCTCAGCTTCTTTCGTTTTAACAAGTCGGTGGCTCCTTTGGAGCTGAACCTCTATTAGTCTTACAAGAACCTTATTAATCGTATAAGAACTGTCTTGCATGGTTGAATGAATCTTTAATTAGTCTAGTGGCTATCCCTCCACGTTCATTACACGCTTCAACGGTACTGTGCCACCACTTTCACTGATATAAAGAGAAATTATACAGTCGCTAATCTCACGACTATTTTCCTTTCCAACGCTTCATCGAGAGTAAGCTCTCCACGTTATCAGGTTAGCCGAGAAAGGTACTTATCCACCTTTCCCAAATTCGTTAAGACAAGATCAAAATAATCCTTTGTGCGACACGTTTCCCTATAAGTGTATAAACAAGAAATGGGAGGGTTATCAAACTTGATAACAACAACTGATTGACTGAAAGTAGGAATGAAAGCCGTCAGGTTGAGCTGAAACTATTTATCTAATACTCC
>NZ_JAHCDO010000065.1:0-8218 GCF_050768835.1 Bacillus pfraonensis
ATATGGGGTATTTTAAAGGAAAACAGTTTAAAAAGGATATTATATTGGTAGCCGTCGGCTACTATTGTCGTTTTTCTTTAAGTTATCGTGATGTATCTGAAATCTTGAAAGAGCGTGGTGTTTCGGTTCATCCAACAACCATCATGCGCTGGGTTCATGAATATGGAAACCTTATCTATCAAATTTGGAAGAAGAAAAATAAAAACGTTTCATTCTCTTGGAAACTAGATGAAACCTATATAAAAGTCAAAGGAAAATGGCGTTATTTATATCGTGCAATTGATAAAGACGGGCACACATTGGATATTCAACTTCGTAAAAAACGGGATCATCAGGCTGCCTATGCCTTTATGAAAAGATTGGTCAAAACGTTTGGAGAACCAGTAGTTCTCACTACAGACAAAGCACCAGCATTACTTTGCACATTTAACAAATTAAGAGAACAAGGTTTTTATATACATACAACTCATTGTACAATCAAGCATTTGAATAATCTCATTGAACAGGACCATTGGCATGTGAAGCGACGTTTTTCTAAATCCGGAGGATTTCAAAATCTTCGCCACGCTTCCCGTACCTTGAAAGGCACCGAAACCATTCATGCTTTATATAAACGAAACCGAAGTCTTGGCTCAGACTTCGGTTTTTCGACATACAATGAATTACAGGAGCTGCTAACAATCGTATAAAATGTACAACTTTTGTTGGCACCACTTAACCTTAACAAAACTTCGCAACAGAACCCTTTTTTCATTATCATTTTGAATTGATTCACCTTTATCATTACTTATTTTATTATTTGTAAATGTTGCTTGACATGGTTAAATGCTATAATAATAAATTGTGGATAAAGGATATGCCTTATATGTTTATAGAGGTGATGAATTATATGTTTATAGAGGTGATGAATTATGCTTAATAAGCCGAGTGATTATATTGAAGCTGGTTTGAAGCTGGAGTTGGAAGAAGATTTAAAATACTTATTCAATTCAACAGCTGATATAAAGATGGTACCAAAGGATACAATTGTTTTAAGGCAGGGGCAAAGAGTTTCTTCACTGTATTATATTCATAAAGGAATTATGAGAGGCTATTATATAGATGCTGCAGGGAATGATGTGACAAAATGTTTTGCAGCTGAAACGGAATTTGCCTGTGCAGAGGGTTTATTAAGAGTTGAAGAAGCTAGCTTTAATGTAGAAAGCCTGCAAGACAGCATTTGCGTAGTTATTCCGTATAATTCCATAGACCAAGGTATGAAGAAAACTAATCAAATGAAGGTTATATTCACTAATTATATTCAGAAGATTCTTGTTGGTATGCTAAATCGAGAACAGGCGTTACTTATGAAAGATGCACTGGAAAGATACATGGAGTTTAAAAGAGAGTATTCTTCTTTAGAAAGTAGAATAAATCAATCATATATTGCTTCTTATATTGGAATTAGAGCAAGCTCACTTAGTAGAATTAAGAGAAGTATGAAAATAGAATAAACGTTTTTAGGAAACATCAAATAAAAGTATTTGGTGTTTTTTTATTGCAATTTACATATGTCAATTACAACAGGCTATTATCGCATTATGATAACTGGTGTAATCACTGATTTAGGAGGATTTATTTATGAAGAAAATTTCCTTGGTAACAGGTGCAAATGGTCATTTGGGTAACAACTTGGTAAGGGAATTATTAAAAAGAGGAGAAACTGTTAGAGCAAGTGTACGAGATTTAAATGACAAAGAACCATTTATAGACCTTGATTGTGAGATCGTCTACGCCGATTTGAGGGATAAAGCCTCACTTCATAAAGCACTTGATGGAGTGAATACCTTATATCAAGTAGCTGCTGTATTTAAACATTGGGCACAAGATCCTGAAAAAGAGATAATTATTCCTAATGTTGAGGCAACTCAAAATATAATGGAGGCTGCTAAAGAAGCAAATGTAAGAAAAATAGTATATGTAAGCTCCGTAGCAGCATTGTCATTGGACAAGAGAAACTTAAAGGGTAAAATTGATGAAACTACATGGCTTGAAAACAGTCATGGAAATGCATACTTTGATTCAAAAGCACGAGCTGAAAGAACAGCTTGGGAGCTGGCAGAAAAATATGATTTGAATATGGTTAGCGTTCTTCCTGGTGCAATGATTGGTGGAGAGTTTTTAAAGAAAACTCCAACCATACTGGCCTTCGATAGTATTCTTTTAGGAAAGATGAAAGTTAACTATATAAGTGAAATGACGCCAATAGATGTAACTGATGTTGTGAAAGGTATGATTGCTGCAGCGGAAAAAGGTGTAAGGGGTACAAGATATATCTTGGCTAATGAAGAGCCTGTAACTTCAGATGATATCATTAAAATTGCAAAAAAATTTATTCCTAATCTTGAGATACCACAAAAATATACTAAAGAACAGTTGTTAAATTTAGCTGATAAACTTGAATTTGAAGCAAAGGAAAAGAATACTCAGCCATCACTACTTAGAAGTCAAGTAGAATTATATTATGGTGGAATAAATAGACACTATGACCTTACCACATCAAGACAGGATTTGAATTTTAATCCTAAGTTGGGTGAAGTGGCATTAGAAGAGTATTTTAAACGGTTTTTTGCTAGCCTAAGAAAAAATCCTTATAGGGGTAGCATCCATGCCCATCAACTTAAGAAATGCATTGTTCCCCAAAACGAAAAAAATGAGCTAAATTCTTATAAATAACTGCAAAATAATAAAATTTTTGTTTTGGGGACACTTCAAAGTACTAGATTGATGACAACGTGGCGGGGCTCCTAAAATAAGATTATAATTAACATTGCTTTTAACAATGTGACAATGATTATTGTCAGACTTCCATTTCGGTTGCGATCTATTTTGTTATTTAAGGCGTTAAAAGAAAACTTCAGAACAAATAGGTAATTTATGTTGAAATATAAAGAAAAATGATAAATATTATTAATTGTAAAAAGGACAAGATTGTAAAATAAGAATTTAATTCGGAAGGATTGAGTTTACTTATATATTCTTAGGAGTGATGGAATGGATAATCCTTATAAAATAGCTGTAATTGGTGGCACTGGTAAGGTAGGACGTTATATAGCTTCAGAATTGTTAAAAAATGGCTACCAAGTTCGTATGCTTGTTCGGAATCCTAAAAATTTAAAATATAACGATGATAAAGTTGAGATTGTAACAGGTACTGCGGAGAATGTAGATGCAATAAGACAACTACTCGAAGGTTGTCTTATTGTTATAAATTGCTTTGGTCAACCTATGAGAGATACACCTATATATAGCAAAGTTACCAGAGATATACTTGAAGTAATGAAAGAAAAGGATATTAAGAGATATATTGGAGTTACAGGAGCTTCTCTTAATATTATAGGAGATAAAAAAAGTCTTTTAAATAAGATTGGAGCAAAAATGTTTGAAGTGCTCTTTTCCAAAATGATGAAAGATAAAAGAGAAGAGCTGAATATTCTTTTGAAAAATAAAGACCTTGATTGGACGCTAATAAGACTACCTTTTGTAAAAGAGGGTGTTGAAGTTAGAGCAGTCAAAGAAAGTCTTACCGATATGCCTGGGACAATGATTTCAAATAAAGAAATAGCAAATTTTATAATTAGCCAGATTGATAATAAAGAGTATATTCATAAAACACCTTTTATTGCGATTTAATAGGACTCACCATACATACCCATCAACTTAAGAAATTAATTGTTCCCCAAAACGCAAAAAATGAGTTAAATTCCCTTAACTAGCAATATAGAGATAAGGTTAAGTTTTAGGATACCTCAAAAGATTAGGTTGATAAGCATATGGGTTCTGTTGCGAAGTTTTGAGAACTCATAAAAATGTAGAATTAAAATACAATTATTTAGAATAAACATTGGATACTATTCAAAAGAATGTATGATATATTCACTATTTTGCGATGTTTTTAAAGTTTGCAACAGAACCGTCATTTGCATGACATTTGTCATGTTTTGTTTATGACACATATGTCTACAAGACTTCAATCCTTTCCTCTATAATTTGAAATAACCAAAAGGGAAGGAAGGGGTACAGCTAAGATACATGTAATTTTAGGTCATAGTCTGTATTTTATTTCCAAATGAAGTTTATTGAACTTATAACTAGGTATCAATTCATTTATTTGCAATGAAAAATCTGCCTTTGTCTACTATTAATCATCCATTGATTAGTTACTGAAAACATTTCGTTTCGATTGTATGATTAGGGTATATGATAATAAGTTAACAAATAAAAGATTTGACATAGGAGGATTTTTATAAAAAATAATAAACGAAAAATCCGATTCAAAATCCATTTGGAAATAACGGTAAGGCTATAACCTAAAATTACACATATCTCGGTTATACCCTAAGGAACATAAAAGATGACGATACAAAAACAGAAAAATTTAAGGAAACAAGTAGCACCTTACGAAAAGGCTAATACATGGCATAGTGTAAGACAACTCGTTAACACTTTAATGCCTTTTTTCATGTTATGGTTTTTTGCTTACCAAAGTCTATCAATTTCATATGTACTTACGTTAGCTTTGTCGGTAGTTGCGGCGGGATTTCTCATACGGGTGTTTATTATTTTTCATGACTGCTGTCACTACTCTTTCTTTAAGAATCGAACTGCTAATGAAGTAATTGGAAGCATAACAGGTATTTTAACATTATTTCCATATAAACAATGGCAACATAGTCATTCTATTCATCATGCAACGAGCAGTAATTTGGATAAGCGAGGAGTAGGAGATATATGGGTGTTGACAGTAGGGGAATATGGGGCAGCATCGTTTTGGACCCGGGTAGCATATCGGTTGTATCGCAATCCATTTGTCATGTTTGGATTAGGATCGATTTATGTGTTTCTCATTTCAAATCGTTTTAACCGAAAAGGTGCTAGATGGAAGGAGCGTATCAACACCTATGTCATAAACCTAGCAATTGTTGCTTTGGTAGCTGGACTTTGTTTGGCTCTAGGATGGCAGTCTTTCCTTTTAGTACAAGGTCCAATTTTTTTAATTTCAGGATCTATGGGAATATGGCTATTTTATGTACAGCATACATTTGAGGATTCATATTTTGAAGAAGATGAGGAATGGGAATACGTAAAAGCGGCGGTGGAAGGAAGCTCTTTCTATAAGCTTCCGAAGCTCTTACAATGGCTCACAGGAAATATCGGTTTTCATCATGTTCATCATTTAAGTCCAAGAGTCCCGAATTATAAGCTTGAGACTGTGCACAATAATACGCAGCAGTTACAAAATGTACCGACGATAACTTTAACTACTAGTTTACAGTCTTTAAAATTCCGTTTATGGGATGAACAGAACAAAAAATTTGTAGGGTTTAAAGGCAGCAAAGTTCCATCAAGATCAAAGAGTGTCTTAGTTCAGCCCAAACCTAAGTTATAGAAATGTTAAAGTCTATGGAACACACTATCCAGATAAGAGGCCATAACCGGGTCTCTTGTTTTGTTCTGTAAGAAAGCATAAATTTCTAACTGGGGGACTGTTCGACGTAACGAGAAATTTTAGGAATAAAGTGTAAGTATAACTTCTCGAGGTATTGTTTAGCTCCCACGGTCTGCTCCAGTCACCTTTGATACAAAAGGCAAAAAGCGCCTTTTGTATCAAAGACCACAACGAAAGCTTCCATGAATAGATATCGCTCGAACCGCACATTTTATTGTGCGCGGGTTGTTCTTCTACAGGAGCAAGGATGGAAGGTGTTCGCTTTTCTTATTAGAGAAGTGAGTGGTAGGGGTATATATGGATAGAAAGTGGTAAAATAAATTAGGAAGTTAGACTTACGTAACATCTTTAAAATCAAAAAAGAGGTTTCATTCATGATTAAAAAATATTTGACATTCCAAAAGAATAATGGAATTTCTCCTTATTTTTGGACGATTCTTTGTATACTACCTTTTTACTTTATTTTTCAATTATCCTCTATGGTTAAAATTATTGTAGGGATTTTCCTTACAATTTTATTTTTTATTTTTTACCGTATTGCCTTTGTCTCAAAGGGCTGGCCTGTTTATTTGTGGACACTCATCCTAATCGGAATCTCAATTACATCAACAAGTCTTTTCAGCTATGTATATTTTGCTTTTTTTCTAGCATACTTTATAGGCAATATCACAGATCGTATCACATTTCTCACATTATATTTTATTCATTTAATCAGTACGTCCGTCTCTATCAATTACAGCATTATAATGCATGATGAGCTTTTTTTAGAGCAACTGCCTTTTGTAATTATCATTTGGATTAGCGTTATCCTCCTTCCATTCAACATTTACAATAAAAAGGAAAGAGGACAACTAGAAGAAAAGCTGGAGGATGCCAACAAGAGAATCGCTGAGCTTGTCAAATTGGAGGAAAGGCAGCGGATTTCCCGAGATCTGCATGATATACTAGGACAAAAGCTTTCTCTAATTGGCCTAAAGAGTGATTTAGCAAGAAAGTTAATTTATACAGATCCTTATCAAGTACACAGTGAATTAAAGGACGTTCAGCAAACAGCCAGAACTGCATTAAGTGAGGTGAGAAAGTTGGTGTCTTCCATGCGTGGGATTAGATTAAATGAGGAGATTTCTCGTGTAAAGCAAATTATCGAAGCAGCACAAATCCATTTTGTATTTGACCAGAAAGTCCAATTAACTAATGTTTCCCTACTAACTGAGAACATTCTCAGTATGTGCTTGAAGGAGGCAGTAACTAATGTAGTAAAGCATAGTAAGGCCACTTCCTGTTACATTTCGATTGAACAATCGTGGAAGGAAATTGTGATTACTATACAAGATGACGGAACTTTTAAGAATGAGGAAGAGTCTACAGCTAAAAGTCACGGATTAATAGGAATGAAGGAACGTTTGGAATTCATAAATGGCGATTTAGAAATGAGAACAGATGACGGAACAACTTTAATCATAAGAGTACCAAATGATGTCAAGCAGACAGATAAGGAGAAACTTAAATGATTACAATTATGATTGCAGAAGACCAGAAGATGCTGTTGGGAGCCTTTGGTTCACTATTAAATTTAGAGGAGGATATGACGGTAGTAGGACAGGCTTCTAATGGAGAGGAAGCGGTAGCTTTAGTGCGGAAATTGCAGCCTGATGTTTGTATTATGGATATTGAAATGCCTGGAAAGAGTGGGCTCGATGCTGCTGAAGAGATTAAGGGTTTAGGTTGTAAAGTTATTATCTTAACAACCTTTGCTCGTTCCGGTTATTTTCAACGCGCTTTAAAGGCTGGTGTAAGTGGTTATTTATTGAAGGATAGCCCTAGTGAAGATCTGGTAAGCTCTATACGTGGGGTAATGACAGGAAAAAGAATATATGCACCTGAACTCATGGAAAGTGTTTACGGCGAGGAGAATCCCCTTACTGACCGGGAAAAAGAAGTATTAGGGCTCGTAGCTCATGGGAAAAACACAAAAGAAATTGCTGCTGAACTTAGTATAAAAACAGGAACAGTTCGGAATTATATTTCTCAAATAATGGATAAATTAGAAGTTAAAAATCGTATAGAAGCGATTGTCCAGTCAAAAGAAAAAGGCTGGTTTAAGTAGTGTGAAACAGAGATATTATGGGTGGTTCTGTTGCAAAGTTTCCGAAGACATAAAGAGATGGAGAATATTGTGGACCAGTTTTATGAAACTATTAATAATTCATGTAATGCGTTATACGTCGAAAAAACGAAGTTTGGTTGTGAACTGCACCCCAATTGTTGGACACTAACTAACAATTGGAGGTTGGACTGGTTCTGTTGCAAAGTTTGAAAAAAGCATAAACAGGTTGGTAAGTGAGGAACAATGTTTAGGAAGTAGCTAGTAATTGTTGAAGTTCATTGTACGTTGAAAAGGCGGAGTCTCTTTGAAGACTTCGCCTTTGTTTATATAGGGCATGAATAGTCTCGATACCTTTTATCGTACGTGAAGCATGACGAAGATTTTGAAATCCTGCGGATTTGGCAAAACGTCTCTTTACATGCCTATGATCCTGTTCAATGAGATTATTCAAATGTTTGATTGTACAATGGATTGTAGTTTGATAAAATCCTTGTTTTCTTAATTTGTTAAATGCGCAAAGTAATGCCGGCGCTTTGTCTGTAGTGAGAACCGTAGGTTCTCCAAAATGTTTTACTAATCTTTTCATGAAGGCATAGGCAGCCTGATGATCCCGTTTTTTACGA
>NZ_JAHCDO010000066.1:0-7992 GCF_050768835.1 Bacillus pfraonensis
ACGCCTTGCATGTAGGAGTATTAGATAAATAGTTTCAGCTCAACCTGACGGCTTTCATTCCTACTTTCAGTCAATCAGTTGTTGTTATCAAGTTTGATAACCCTCCCATTTCTTGTTTATACACTTATAGGGAAACGTGTCGCACAAAAGATTATTTTATTTAAATCCTGCTTAATTTTTACTTAATTCATATTAAAAACTCTTACTATATTTAAAAATTATAATATAATGAACACAATCGAATATTAGGAGTGTTGAAAATGCCAGATATAATACGCCTTATTCTTTTTACATTTGTAGCAATTAGTTCAATTTTCTCCTTAGTAAAGGAGTTTAAAAAGCCCAAGAAAAATGGATTTTTAATTTCAATTGAATTCTTACTTTTTATAGGGATGATACTATTAATAAAAGAGATTTTAATTTAATTTATGTATTATAAATTTCTCTCTGTTAATAAATTTCAATATTCCGTCAATAATGTAGATAGGCTGTATGCCAAAACCCATTTAAATTTCTTTCTCCGTCCCCCTTTTGGAGATGCCTTGGAGTTGAGCAGTTAGCTTTTGCTAGCTGCTCTTTTTAATTTCGGATTTCTCCTTGCACTTCTCACAATACAACATATCTCCAATATCAATTTTATCTTCTTTGTATTGCGGGATTCCACATCTGTATTCCCATCACCATTCGTTATCTAAGTATGCTCGTTTCGGGATTAAGTGTTCACTTTTGTATTAATCCGCCCATTTAGTTCTCCTCACTTCTACAAAGTACACTGTTTCTACTGGCACTATAAAGTCTTGCGCGATGCGTGTTCCTCTCTCAATTACCTCCACCTTAAGTATGTAAATTATAAGTTTAAATACTGTTTTTATTTATTAAAAATAAACCATAATATCATTATGTAAATAAGTTGCATTTTTCTTTCAATCTCTAATACACAAAATTCTTCAACTAATCGATTATATTTACCCATACGATTGGAGAAAATAAATATTAATAGCTTACAAATATCTGTTTTCCAAGAAATCTTCACTTCAAAAAAACACAAAGGTGTTAAGTGAGAAATAATTCACTAAATATCAATGTCTTGTAAATAAATTTACTAATTACAGCGCGATAATTAGCATTAACATATCAACAAACATTAACATGTTAACGAAAACAAAGAAAAAATGTTAATTTTATATCAACAGTAACTTAATTATTAAACTAATATTGATTTAAGGTTAATGAATATATTAATAGAAGGATATCTTTCTCAACTCGTAATAGATCATAGTCCATTAGTACTGATCGAAAAAACTATAAAACGAATAGCCCCTTGTAAAGTATGTATAGTTGTAAAAAAGTAAACACCTTCACAGATACTCTATAAATAATTCACTAAATAAAAAAGTGTTAACCATTCTCTACAAATAACCTCTGGTAGATTACTGCTACTCGTTTAAATAAACTATAAAACGTACAAATCATTATCAAATACTGTTTGAATCACTTTAAATTTTAATAAAAACTTAAGAATCAACTATATATAATTTCCACAGAACGAAAAACATCGATATTTATACACTTATCATTGATATAATATTAACAACTAAAGAGACTTTCATCACTATAGTTAATGTCTTGTTAATATCAACTCTATTACATATCAACTTCACATTTCATGTTAATGTCATTTTCTCTAATGAACCTAAATTATATATACAAAAGTAAAATTCAATCCACCGGCTGAATAATATTTAGTACTCAATTGCGTAAAAATGCTTACAATACACGAATATACTATTTATGAAATTTCACATCTAACTTATCAATGAAAGATTCCAGAAGCACTAGATCGATTCTTTTTACTGTAATAAGACATACTTAAAGATTAGTATCACCAAGAAAGAAGACTATATTAGCAGCGTAGCGATTCGCATCCAGCTTAATGTTATTACAATGTTTTATTTTATGTATAGATCTCTATTTTTCTTTGTTACAAATACTGTACAGGTCGTTTTGTTAATCTCGTAGTAACTTTAACTCGTTTTACTAATACATAATTAGCTCACTATCATCAATGTTATATCGATGTGCATGTATTTTTAGTTGATATAACATTAACAATGATAATATGTTTTGATTTTATAGTAATGTCTTGTCAATACACTCTTCATTACATGTCAATTTCATATTTCATGTTAATGTCTTTTTTAAGGATGTTTAAGATACTAAAGGGCCAAGGCATCTAACATATCAATTTCAATCCCTTTAATTTGCTTAAATCATACTACAAACGAAAGTTACGTTCCCGCTATAAGCTACTTAGTTACATATAGACACTTATCTGTACATGGGCATACTATTTGTGCGCTTTATATAAGCTTATTCGTGATAAATTAGATTCATTAAACCAACTAAATTCTATATTATGACAACATACTCTTACAGGTTTATATAAAATAAACAATGAAATCAATACTAAAAATAACAGGGAACATACCAGTAATACAAAGATTCATATCACTTCTATAAGAATAACAGGACTAGATAAACATTAACTCTATTTATTAAAGGATCAGTAACTTACTAGTATTATTAAGCTACTAGCATCATCACATTAGTAGTGTTGCCTTTTTGTATCTTTTTATACATTGAAATTGGAATTTAATAATCTACTTTTCTCATTTTCTACAGAAGACAGTCATTATATCCTCATAATTTGTTTACAAAACACTTATATTTCCTTATCATTAATAATAAGCAATATATTATGTTAATCTCATGGCAACTATAAGCCATATTTCTAGCACAAAATAAACTTATTATCATTAATATAATATTAATATTTATATATTTTTAGTTAACAAAACATTAACACTCTAAACAAATTGTAGATTTATAGTCAATGTTTTGTTAATACACTCTTGGTTATATGTTAATCTCGCATTTCATGTAAATACCTAAGTTGATAGGTATTTACATTGATATCATCGAAATAACTATCAACATGTCAATTTCAATTCACATGTTGATTTCAATTCAAGTGTATATTTAACTATTTTTTCAAGGAGGTAGGACAATGATTGATCAAAAAAGCGATTCACGAGACCATCAAAAAAACGATGATGATATATTAAACGATAATGTTTTTGAAAAGGCTTGGAGGATAACAGAATTCTCTAAATTAGTCGGACGTCACCATAACACAGTGTATAATTGGTTCAATATTTTAGAAGAAAAAGGGCTACATGAAACTCTAAGAACCCATAACACAAACGAAAAGCTCTATAATACTTTAGATCTTGAAATCGCTCTTTTTATAAAACAAAAACGGGACGAGAAGTGGTCTTTAGATGCTATTATTGAACTTTTACCACATCAATTTGATTTAAGACCAGTACCACTAGAGAATCAAGCAAATGAAGTATCTACCCAATTAAACCTTCAAGCAACTGCAGAAATCATTGAAAAGATGGTGGATAAGCAGTTAGAAGAAAAATTAAAAACTATTGAATCTCAGTATGAGGAGAAGATAGGGAATATATTAAAACAGCTTCCACAACCTGAAGATGCAGAAACTTTAAAAATACGTCAACGTCAAGAAAGACTAGATAATTTCATTATTGAACATAGAGCACGTCAGGAATTAAGAAAACAAGCAGAAGGCATCTGGAATAGTAAACCTGATGAGGAACGTATTAAAAAGGTAGGATGGTTTAAAAAAGAAGAAGATTTAGCTAAAAAGCAACTCTTCATTGAGCAGTACATACATGATAATATTATTGATTATATAAAATCCCTTATGAATACAACGGTGGAATAACAAAAAGTCTGGAGAGAGCTCCAGACTTTTTATTATTTTGTAGTACCAAACATCTTATCTGGATCTAAAAAGTCCGCTAATTCAGCATCCTCATTGGCTCCAGCTTCTGTATTTTCTTCGTCACTACCCATATCGATAAAATCACCAAAGGCAAAACCTAAGTCCTCATCCTCATCTATACTTTCTATCGTACTAATTTGAGACTTTTTGTACTGAATTTGACTTTGCTTCTCTTTAAATTCATTAAACTCTTCAACTAATCCCTTAGATAATCTTGATGGTAATGCATCAGTTTTATAAAACGTATATACGCTTCCTAAGAAATCATTCTTACTTACTAAATATCCATTAAAAACAGTACCGTTTATAGGTAAATTATTTGAAACTTCCACTTTAGCATCATCCATGAAGGAATCATCAATGTTTTTTTGTTCATCTAGGATAGCAAGCATACCAAAATGATGCACTTTTGATGCTTCAACAGAACCATCGTTATGCTTTTTCATCAAATCAATTGGATGATGGAAAGAGCTTCCTCTTAATGATTCTTTAAACATCTCTACAATTGCATGGCTATTTTCAATCTGGTTCATATTACGTGAAACCTTATTAATTACTAAACAACCTGTTTTCTCAAGTAAAATACGTTTAAAGTCTTGAGAATCAAGTATTACAGATGTTCCAGAACCATTTGCAGCTGTATTTAATTCATGAATAATTTCACTAATGCGTTGATTTGCATAATCACGTGCATTTGCAATACCTTTTTTCTCATTTTCGTTTAGTTCTTTAAATTCATCATAAAAGTGCTGATTATCAGCAAATACTACAAATGCTACACCTTTTGATTTATCATTAGCTAATTTCCAAATCTCCTGAGAAAACTTATTAACTTGTCTTAGTACATCCGGTCCATCTGCTCTTACTGGAAGTGTTACAACAATCCCCATTTTAATAAAATCTTTACGCTCAATAGCATTTTCAAAAGCGATTCTCGCAAATTTTGCTTGATTTGCTTTTATTTCTGCCATAGGGTATTGTTGCGCAACTTTTTGTAATTCTTGTCTAATGACAGGCTTGTTATGAAAAGCGGAAAACTCTTCAATTGCCTTAATGATTGTAGAAGTTCCTGTTCCTCCACCTAGGCCTGCAAAGAATAACACAAGTTCATCAGATGGTCTTACACGTTCCGTGATAAATTCTTTTAATTTCTCTTTTGCCTCATCATTTGAATCAAGTACCTTTACTGCACGCTCAGGATTTTTACCTAAACCACCTAATTTAAGTGATACTTGGTTGCTTTTTGGTACATTTTTTAGTTCTGCTAGATCTCCATCATTACTGTTTAATGCTAAGCAGTTATATACTGATGTTCCATCTGTATGTTTATATTCAGCAAATTTATCTACCATTCTAGTACCAGCCTGACCAAAACCAACCATCGTCATCTTAACTGCCACTTCATTCTTCAAGAAATTTTTCGCCATTATTTTATCTCTCCTTATTTACTTATTTACTTTTTTTCTCTTCCCTAACTCAATAAGTACTTGCTGTCCTCTATAAGTTGAGATTAAAAATTTATACGGGTGCATAGCCTTTTCATAGATTAAAGACATTGATGATAGTGTACTAACACTTATTTCAGCTGAACGTCTTGATATATTTGTGCGTTCAACTTCTAATGAATAAGATTTCCCTTTTGTTTTCTTTACTCTCCTATCAATGACCACATTTTCTACTATTTCATTAATGGATATGCCCCTCATGTATTTGGTTTCTTGAAATTGTTTATTAACGATGTTTCCTATGTATAGAAATACACTATATAGTATTTCGTCTTGTTCAAGAATATCTGCGAACATGTTCACTACTTCATCTGTAAATTTTATTGTTTGATACTTTTCGCTTAAAACCTCGTTCAAGTTGTCCCCCCCTTAAACCATTGGTTAATTATTCCTAGAAACATAGTACATCATTATAAGGCGTATATCAAGTCATTATATATAAAACTTATATATAGAACTTATAAGTTCCATTATTAGAAAACCCTTTACTTTACAAGACCTCATTTATACAGCGTATATATACGTCGTATATATACTATATTAATCTTATATTTCATGTGATTCATATTCTAAACACTTAACAGAATAGATTTCACTAACAGTACTATATTAAGTAAACATATCTCTCAAAAAATAGCATAAAACATTAACATGAAACTCACATATTAAATAACATTTTATATACGCTGTATATATACATTTTATTTATACGACGTATATAAAACCCTTTCTATAAAAGGTTTTTCATCTTTTACATATCAATTTAACATCAATATCAATATGATAAGCAGTTTATATAAGACTTATATATACAACTTATATAAACTACTTATCATCCATAACAATAAATACAATGCTGTAATAGCATTACACTCATACTATTTATACTGTTATGTAACTTTCACTCATCCTGGTTATCTTTCTTAGTTTATAGTTTGGCTCTATAAGTTTCATCTCTTGTTAGGGGAGAAGTTGTCAATGTCATGTTATATTGATACAGCTCTTCATTTAACTCTTTTGTTAATTCACAAAATTGCATGTACAGCAAGTAAAAAATGTATTTCTTTTGAATCTAATTCATCTACTAATTCAATGCAATAAAGAGCATTTCCTTTTGAGTAAACAGTTTTAAAATTATACAATGTCAATATAATGCAAAATAAAGAGAAAATAGCATTGTAGATTAGGTGGCTTGTCGTACTTCATTAAAAAATTGGAGGGTTATATTTTGTTTTTTTCAAAAGCAATAGACCTATGTGCTTTATATGATCTACATAGGAAACGTAGTCAAGAATTCCAATATTCCTCTGTTTCTAATAAATATTTAGAAATAGAAAATATCCAAGATTTTTATAAAAGTAGTTCGGTTGCTATTCAATTTAATATGGGCGAATGTGATAATCAAAATTATAAAGTCGGTAAATTTGAATATGAAAGTTCAATCAAATCTGGAATTTCGTGTAATGATATAGTAACAGGTGAAGCTTTTATAAATAAGAATGAAGATTCACCTAATGTAATACTTGTACATGGTTGGCGAATGGATTCTATAGATAAGGTTAAAAACATATTTCAGAAGATGATGATGGATTTAGGATGGAATATGTATTATTTTACAATGCCTTATCACTTTAACAGAGAACCAGAGAGTTCCTTGTATAGTGGTGAATACATGATAAGTGCTAATGTTGAACGAACAGTGGAAGCATCTCAACAAGCAGTAGCTGACTTGCGTGGACTAATACATTGGCTTAAAGAAAATAAAAAAGGGCAAGTTATATTGATTGGTATTAGTTTAGGTGGCTTCATTACAAATTTAACCGCTTTAGTTGAACCTCAAATAAATGTGTTAGCTTCTATTTTCTATGCTAACCGTCTTTCTTATTCAATATGGAAAACCAATCCTGGGAAGTATATAAAAAAGGATTTACAGGAACATGGCGTTACATATGAAGATTTAATAAATCATTGGAAAATTACTGAACCAAGCCAATCTGCTCCAGTAATAAATAAGGATAACATCCTATTAATCTCCGCAAAAAATGACCAGTATGTTCATATTCAAGATACAGATTACTTATGGGAATCTTGGGGGAAACCGACAAGATATGTATACAATGGTGGACATGCAGGAATTGTCCTAAATCGTAATAAAATTGCTACTGATACTATCCAATTTATCCGAAAACGGATAGAAAGGTAATTTCACCATGATTGTCCTAGTATTTTTGTTGTGGATGATCGCTGCGATTCTGTTTTTCACTAATCCCCAAAATGAAGCCACTAGATGAGGAAGTGTAATAGCCCTATTTGATGGGGAGCTTAGGTGTAATGATCGTGACGAAATACAAACATCCTTGTATAAATGAAAATTTGAACTACTCACCACTTAACGTCCTTACGGACTGTTTGAAGTGGGAGATTCCTAAGTACAGAGTTCTATCGAACTCTAATGGATTAGGCTATCCCCGTAGTTCCTACGGTTAAGAGACGAATTGCCTCGTTTCTCAGGTTGATCGCTGCATTCCTATCTCTATCGTGATGTGTACCACAAGAAGGGCAATCCCACTCACGAATTATTAGATTTTTAACATCTTTGTTTTTGTATCCACAATT
>NZ_JAHCDO010000067.1:0-9278 GCF_050768835.1 Bacillus pfraonensis
AGAAGCTTAAGAAGCTCAAGAAAAAGTTGAAACAAGAACGGACAAAACTAACAAATCTTCGCAAAATCAAACAAAGTTGTGTGAAAGGGACGCTGACGTTTCTGAAAAACACCCGCTTCGCAAAGCACAACAACCTCATCTCCTTATCCCGTAAAAAAGACACCTTAATTTGGCTAAATGAATATCTGTTTGAACACCAATACTTAGATGTTCAAATCAAAAGAATTCAGGCGAAAATCGGTCATCTCACTCACAGACAATCCCGTTTAACGCAAAAACTTTCATCTGATCAAACGCATATTCCAAGCGCAGTATTTGGAAGTAAAAAACTGTTTCGCTCGCAATTTACCATCCGCGAGTTTGTACGGAACCATGACAAATGGAAAACATTATTTTCTCGTGCTCGAAATAAACAACTGATCCTATCTGGCCGGAAAGATGCCAAACATGGCAATTTTGTATTTCAGTATGTGCCGGAGACAAAAGAATTGTGGATGACGACAAGTTCCGGAAAAACACTTATGTTTCCAGCTGTTATGTTCCCATATGGGCAAGAAATGATTGAAGAAGTAATCACAACTCAATTACAGTGTAAGAATAAGAAAAAGGATGGCAAACCGATTGCGTGGTCTGTGGAAGACTATGGTTCCTATTATATTGTGAAATGTGTAGTCGATGTACCAGAAAATCCACACACGAATTACAGTACATCAGATGGTGTGATCGGTGTAGATTGTAATCTTGAGCATTTTGCTTGGGCACATGTAACGAAGGATGGGAATTATAAAGGAAGTGGTTCCCTTCGTTTTTCTATTATGGGGAAATCTACAGGACAAATCACAAAAATCATCGAAGTGGAAGCGATTCGCTTAGTGGACTTAGCGGAGCGGTATAACAAGCCGATTGTACTAGAGAAACTAGATACGACCCAATCGAAAACAGGAAATCGATATGGGAATAAGCGAGCCAATCGAATGAAGAGTATGTTTGCGTATGAGAAGATGACAAGTGCCATTCTGAATCGTGCAAATAAAAGAGGCGTGGCTGTCTTTCAAGTGAATCCCGCTTACACTTCAATCTCTGGAAAGATGAAATACATGCGGAAATTCGGCATCTCTATTCATCAATCCGCGGCCTTTACAATTGGTCGCCGGGGATTAGGATATAAAGAAAAAGTACCTCGGGTGCTTCAGCCATATATTCCAAAGAAAGACGCACATCATTGGAGTCATTGGCATCAATTAAACAATCAATTGGATATTCGCACGCATCATTTCTATCAGCTATATGATGTAGATCAACCGCAAGAGGCATTACAAATCGAGCGATTACACTTGTTTGAAAATGAAAAGAAAAAACTAGCAAAACTATCTGTATGATAAAGAAGAACACTTTGTCCCAGATTTTTACGCTTATTACCAGAGCAGATAATAAGTCTAGGAACTGGATGCATGACAAAGTGTTCTAGCCTCGATATAAGAAAAAGTAGTTGTACCTATTTTGTTTGCCTTTCGTCGGAAGATAGAATGGGTCGTCTTACATTCCATATAGACACTACCGAACTCTATATCGTTGTATCCTCTTTGTTGAACGAGAGGAACTGTTTTTGTGAGGACAGAGACAGGGGAATCCCCAACCTCAAGCTCTTGTAGAGGTAGGTGGGGGTAATTCAATACAAAAAATCAACATTAAACATTAATAGATCTAGTAGATAAAAATTCATCTTAGCTTTATGGGCATACGGCTATATTCATAAAGAGGGAGATTTACGGGATTCTGATGTGGTTGAATTCTTATAAGTATTGGAATAGTACGCTAATGCGATGATGCTCTAGCTAGAAAAAACGATCCATTTGAATCATATTGTAACGAAGGGAAACAAAAGTGGTACAAGCAATCTAAAAAGAGCAGCTCGCATAAGCTAACTGCTCAGCCCAGGGAGAAATAAGTTTGGGTAGGGTACTACAAAATTGGATTGTGGCTATTCACCAGCCTATCTATAGTATGGACGAGATTTGGAATATTATGCAAAAAAATGCTATTCTCTTTGTAGAAATATACATAAAGAATAGCGTTTTTTCATTATGAGAATACAAACCAATCTTAGCTTGATGAGGATAGAGAAGAACTTCTATGAGTATTATGAATAAACATTATTGAAATGAAAATAGTTTTTTTATGTTCATTAAGGTATATAACATGATTTAGTTTTATTGCTAAACAGATTCCTCTATACTCAACCTTTTATTCATTCTTTTTTTAACAACCGATTATGTAGTGTTGAAAGGGTGAGTAATGCGAGAATCGAACCCACTAAGGCAAGTGACATATCCCATTGTGCATCCCAAACGTCGCCTTGTGTACCTAAAAAGTCTTTAGCTGCCGTTCCTCCCTTTGTTATTTTAAATGCTATCCATTCGATGATTTCGTATAATGCAGCGATAGCAAGCGAAATGCTTATACTAATCGTCACTAACCAAAAGCCGTTAGTTAGTTGAGTTTTCCGTAGTAATATTTCTCTTATCACAATTGTAAACAAGCCTTTTATCAAATGTCCAAATCGATCGTAATGATTTCGATTTAAATCAAAAACATCTTTTATCCAATTAAAAAAAGGAACCTTTGAGTATGTGTAATGACCGCCGACGAACATTATAATAGCTAGTATTGCAATAATGATATAAGAGAGAGTGGTAAAGCGAAACTTATTGTATATTGCAATTATAATGATTAGACCGAGAACGGCAGGAATAGCTTCCGCTGCCCATGTCGAGTATCTTGCAGGCTTAATAACAGACCATATAAAAACTGCGGTAACAACCAGTAATAAAAATAGATGAATCATTTTATTTTTGTCTCTTATCACTTTTTTCACTCCTATTGAAAGGCTTTTCGCTTAAAGTATTTGAAAAAACGTAGTCTCGTATACAGAGTACTTAGAACAGTTTGCCTTAGTTTACACGAATGGATATGGAGTGAAAGGATGATAGGGATGAAGTGCCTTGTAATCGAAATTGTTCTATTACTTATTTTGTTGTCGAAAATATCGTTGAAAGTTACTTTCTTATATTCATAAATAGAAAAACAGTGTTTGCTACAAGTGAAAATATGGATAATTCGATATACGTTTGATGTGTTAGAAAGAATGCAAAACAGAAGAAAAGACTGGACAAAAAAATTGAAAAAGCAGAAGAAGAGGGCGGTATTGAAAATAAAGTAATGGTACAGCTTGATAGCATTGGAGAGATAGTAAAAAAATAGAGAATATAAACTGAAAAAAGCATTTAAACTAGGCGCTTTTTTCAGTTTATTATTTGGTTTGGAAAATGGTTTAGATCCATCCCTAGATGATATGAAAAGATAAGTAATTTATAAAGTAGTATGCTCAAGAGTGAATACTCAATTTATTGTTACATAACAATAAAGATGTTGCATTATAGTCATTCGACATTTATATACAGGAAATAAAGTCATTTATGAGAGATTTTTATTAATACAACAAAGGTGTATACATTCCTGCACTAAGATTTCATAAAAAGCTCAACTTTAATTATAGTAGGGATGATACTTTTTACTTACCATCAATGGTATGGGTTATGTGAAAAAAAGACGCTTTTAAGCCATCTTTTTGTACTTATCATCAGTATTTTCTTTTCACATGAGTTTGTTTTTATTGTGATTGTTGAGCTGACTGTGTTTGTAGGGACGATTGTACTTGACTTATAAGAGTTTGGGCTTGAGCTATTTCAGTTGAAGCTTGTTTTAAAGCTTCTTCACATAGTAGTTGATCTGCAGCAGATTGTTCAATTGCTTGTGTAATAAGTCCTTTAGAAAGGGATACTGCTGCTTGTGCTTTTTTTAATTGGTTAGTATCAATTTGTTGTGGCATTTTTTGTTTCCTCCTATATTGCATTTTTTTACTCTTATATGATTTTCTTCTGTATCATTTTTTATGTACATTTTTCATATATCTTGAGCTTTTGAAAGCTGGAAATTTCTTTTCGGTTTGAAGTATTTGCAATTCTGATTAGTTACTGTGAAAATGAAGGGAATCAACCGGTTGATATGCCTATTATAGAAGGGGGACCAGCTGCGTATTGGTCTACACTTCCTCTGAAAGCTACTGTGAAAAAACTTCGGGAAGAAGGCATACCAGCTTCTGTTTCGCAAACGGCAGGTACATTTGTTTGTAATCATCTCTTTTATGCACATGTTAGAAAAAGTGAAAATAGGATTCGTTGTGGATTCCATTTCTACCCGAACAAGCAAGTAGTCATCCGGGGCAACCGAGTATGTCGTTTTCAACGATTACGAATGGAATGAAACGATTCGTACAGGTCGCATTAGAAGTAGAAACAGATATTATAGAATGTGGTGGAACAACACACTGAGCAAAAATGCAACGCCTGCCATGGACAAATGTTATAATATAGGAAGAATGATACATAGAGGTGAGAGCAATGCAACAATATGAGGAAGTTCGTTCTGTTCTAGAAAAAGCAAATAAGATTACGGTATTAACGGGTGCTGGGGCAAGTACTGAAAGTGGAATTCCAGATTTTCGCTCAGCAAATGGACTGTATGCAGATGCAAAAGTAGAAATGTACTTATCAAGGGGATATTATAACCGGAGTCCAAAAGAGTTTTGGAAACATTATAAAGAAATATTTCAAATTAACACGTTTCATCAATATAAACCGAATCGTGGGCATGAATTTTTAGCTGATTTAGAAAGAAAAGGAAAAGATATCACGGTATTAACACAAAATATCGATGGCTTACACCAATTAGGCGGGAGCAAGCATGTTATCGATTTACATGGTACACTCCAAACTGCTCATTGTCCAAAATGTAAAGCGAAGTATGATTTGCAATATATGATCGATCATGAAGTGCCACGATGTGAAACATGTAATTTTATTTTGAATCCAGATGTCGTTTTATATGGTGATACATTACCACAATATCAAAATGCAATGCAGCGCTTATATGAAACGGACGTATTACTTGTGATGGGAACTTCATTAAAAGTGCAGCCGGTTGCATCGTTCCCGCAAATTGCAAAAAGAGAAGTAGGCGCAACGACTATATTAGTGAATGAAGAGTTAACAGGGCAAGAATATCATTTTGATTATGTCTTCCAGCAGAAGATTGGGCAGTTTGTAGGTTGTTTTAAATGATTTAATTGTTTCAACGAAGGAGCGAATCAAGGAGTATTACACACTTCTATGGTAACAACAAACAGTGGCAATTGTAATACATTTTCTTCGTGGTGCGGTTCAAGTGAAATTTGCTAGAGTTGTTGGGATCAAAGATGGCCCAACAGGAGTATATATATATCATTTTTCTTGGGGATAAAAAAAGAATTCAGTATTTCAGTGTGTTTAGCTTTGATTCGTAGATTAAGTAGTATCAATTTTCTTAGGCGCTGCCGTAATCGGTACAGCGTCTTATTATTTATTGGGAACTTGTTTTTCGCTATGATACAATTATATTGATTAATAATTCTGATATTAAATGCGGAAAGGAGTGTTGGAAAAAGTGAGCTTCCCAGATGAATTTGCAATAAAAATAAAAGAATATTTAGAAGACGAGAAGGATAAAAAAATTATCAAGAACGGGCACAGAGATGTAATCTATCAATATTTATATGAATTAGAAATTAAGATAGGTTTTATAAAGAATCCTAATTTTAATTTTTTTACATCTGGTAGACGTACTCATATAGTAGTAGAAAATATTGAATTTAAAACAGAAGTACATACTGAAAATAATATCATTGAAATTACCAAAATTGTTGATGAAGTAGTTACTCCTCTTGATACAATTATTGCAAAAGATGGAGAATTGTTCGCTTTAGGTCGTAATGAAAAATTTACGACAGAGATCTTAGAAGACTATCTGCGTGAAACATTTAGTGAAAAACTAGGATTATCACTCACTAATTAACTATTTTAAAGCATTCCTTATGGAGTGCTTTTTATTGCGTGAAAATTACATAGGTGGTCTAATGGATGGCATTTTTGTACGCAAATCTTTAAATAACATTTACTCGATCTTTAAAAAAAGAAACAATCTCATCTGAAATTAAACTTTTATAATCTTAGATTGCTACCTTCTTAGGAACGAATGAGCATAGAGCGAAACGTCTTTCATACAGGTGCTCGCTTTATTTATTATAGATACACACAGATCAGAGACATTATTACTCGCAATAGATACAATAATGTAACGATTGATAAAGTAAAAGAACTTTTAGATATAGATGAGTTCAAATATCTTTACCAATAATAGAAGAAATACATTATATTATTTCTTTTGTTGAACAAAACATGCAAATAAAAATCCGACTTAATGAAAAAATAATAATGAATAAACATTGATATATCAATGTTCTTGTAAAGTTAACGGGTATAATCTCTAAGGAAAATATAAGAGGAGTTTATCTCGTTTTTTGGTGGTTGAATTTTCTTAATTTTCTATAAAAATACTATAAATTATATTATCTATGTGCTTTAATATTATTAATAGAGAAGATTTTTATATCTAGATGAGAAAGTACGGTTTAATTTGTTGTTATGCACGAGATAAGGTGAAACTTTAATCAGTGGGGATTTTTTTCATCCCCACTGATTAGTAGCCCTCACCAATCGGGCTTTTACGGACAGTTAATCTCCTACCTAACTTCTTTGTTATTACTGAACTTTGAGGTGGGAGTCTTACTGTCCGTTAATGCGGGATAAAGATAGTTTAGATACTAGAAAGAGGAGAGCCTAATGAAAAAGAAGGAACAGAAAAAGAAACGGAAAAAGAAAACGCATATTCCCTTCCGATTAAATGTGCTATTTTTCTTTGTATTTCTTATGTTTTCAACTGTAATTATTCAGTTAGGTAAGGTTCAAATTATTGATGGTGAAACGTACAAAAATGAAGCAGAGAGAAAGGAAGAGAAAACAGTAAGTAAGCCTGTTCCGCGCGGTAAAATTTTTGATCGAGAAGGTCATGCGGTTGTTGATAATAAAGCATTAAGAACGATTACATATACAAAGATGAAAAGTGTGAATGCGGAACAAATTTTACATACAGCGACACAACTTGCTGGGATGATTGAAATGCCGCAGGAGGCTATGGAAAAGTTAACAGATGTAGATAAGAAAGATTTTTGGATGCAATTAAACAAGAAGCGTGCAATAGCAAAAGTAACGAAGGAAGATGAGCAGAAGTTAAGAGCCAACAAATTAACAGGGAAAGAATTTGATAAAAAAGTAGAAGAACTAAGACGAGAACGTATTACAGCGGAAGAATTAAATGAACTTACACGACAAGATATAGAAGTACTAGCAATTAAAAGTAAAATGAGTGCAGGTTACAATATGATTCCGAAAGTTATCAAAAAGGATGTCAAGCCGGAGGAATACGCAGTCGTTAGTGAGAAGTTAGCAAATCTTCCAGGGGTGGATACAACTATTGATTGGGAACGGGAATATCCATATGATAAATTACTACGATCTGTACTTGGAAATGTTTCTAGTGCTGATGAGGGACTACCGAAAGAACAATTAGATTACTATTTAGTCCGCGATTATAACCGTAATGATCGCGTTGGCAAAAGTTATATTGAAAAACAATATGAAGATGCGCTCCATGGCATAAAAGCACAATCAAAAAATACTACTGATAAAGAAGGAAATATCATTCACACGGAACAAGTGGTAAAAGGGAAAAGTGGCAATAATTTAATGTTAACGATTGATATGGAACTGCAGAAGCGAGTGGATGAAAGTATCGAAAGAAATTTAATGGCATTTAAAGCTTCAGAGCCAATGATGGATCGAGCTTTTGTCGTTATGATGAACCCGAAAACAGGACAGCTATTATCTATTTCAGGAAAAAAACTAGTAAATAAAGATGGGAATGTACAAGTAGAAGACTATGCACTTGGTACAATGACGAGCTCTTATGAATTAGGCTCAACAGTAAAAGGTGCGACTTTATTAACGGGTTATCAAACAGGTGCGATTCAACCATTTACTCATTTTATCGATGCACCAATGACATTTAAAGGAACAACAAAAGCAAAGAAATCATGGAAAGATTTTGGTGATATTGATGATGTTAGAGCCCTGCAAGTATCTTCTAACGTATATATGTTTAACACCGCTTTAAAAATCGCGGGGATAGATTACGTACCGAATAGTCCGTTAAATATTAAACAAGAAACTTTTAATAAAATGCGTTATCATTTTGGACAATTTGGTTTAGGTGTCCCAACAGGTATTGATTTACCAAATGAGACTGCGGGGCAAAAGGGAAAAAAAGATCATACACCAGGATTCTTACTTGATTATTCAATCGGTCAATATGATACGTATACTCCGCTTCAGCTTGCGCAATACATTTCGACGATTGCAAATGGCGGTTATCGTATGAAACCACAAATTGTACAAGAAATTAGAGAGCAACCAAATAAAGCAGAGGATATCGGTAAGGTAGTTCAATCGATAGAGCCGGTTATTTTAAATCGTGTAGATATGGATATTCTCTACATTAATCAAGTAAAAGAAGGATTTAGAAAGGTGTTTCAAGAAATGGATGGAACCGGTGTAGCTCATTTTCAAAACCTTCCTTATAAGCCTGCTGGAAAAACAGGAACAGCAGAAACGGTGTATGGTGGCGATAGTGATATAGGTAAGGATGAGAATGGAGATAGAAAAAAATGTTATAACTTAACCTTAGCTGGCTATGCGCCTTATGATGCTGATCCAGAAGTTGCATTTTCAGTTGTTGTCCCATGGGTAAACGATGATAAATCAGGGATTAATTCTAAAATTGGAAGGGAAATTTTAGATGCCTATTTTGAATTGAAAGTGAAAAAATTTGGTGAGAATCCAGTTTCTGTAGTACAGCCAAATCCGAATAAACCGCAATAAAAGATCTTTGAAGAGGGAGTTTGTTTGAGCAAGAAAATTTATAATGGTAGATATATTGCAAACACTGAGGAGAGCTTTGTCTTATTTATTTATCATTTTAACCGAGAAGACCCCCTCCTCTAAACGAAGTGAAGGTGGGGGTCTTCTCGGTTTTTTCTTTTTAAAGAAAACGTCTCTCTTTTTGTGGAACTAACGTTCGATTTAGTGTATAATGAGCTTATCAAATAAAAAGAGGTGAGAACAGGTGAAGAAAGCGTATTTTTCGAAACGGATCTACAAGATAGATGTACCGCATGAAATGGTAGATGCATTGGCAGAGACAGTCGAAACATTTAATCAGGCAAAACG
>NZ_JAHCDO010000068.1:0-9073 GCF_050768835.1 Bacillus pfraonensis
TCATAGAAACTGAAAGATTGCCTACTGTAAGAAAAACTCACGTTTAGTATACAAAATACGAATCAAAATGCCAATACATTTAAATTTATATTCAATCCGATGGGTCAAAGCGCCAGATTTATTTCTTATCCAAACGCGTACTAATCCGTTCCAAATTTTATAATCAATATCAACATCACATACTTAAAAGGGTTCTGTTGCAAAGATTTCTAAACTGAGATAACCTGTAGAAAAAGTGTGAGCAGGAGAATGATATATGGGGTATTTTAAAGGAAAACAGTTTGAAAAGGATATTATTTTGGTAGCCGTCGGCTACTATTGTCGTTTTTCTTTAAGTTATCGTGATATATCTGAAATCTTGAAAGAGCGTGGTGTTTCGGTTCACCCAACAACCATCATGCGCTGGGTTCATGAATATAGAAATCTTATCTATCAAATTTGGAAGAAGAAAAATAAAAACGTTCCATTATCTTGGAAACTAGATGAAACCTATATAAAAGTCAAAGGAAAATGGTGTTATTTATATCGTGCAATTGATAAAGACGGGCACACATTGGATATTCAACTTCGTAAAAAACGGGATCATCAGGCTGCCTATGCCTTTATGAAAAGATTAGTCAAAACGTTTAGAGAACCAGCGGTTCTTACTACAGACAAAGCACCAGCATTACTTTGCGCATAGAGAACAAGGCTTTTATATAAATACAACTCATTGTACAATCAAGCATTTGAACAATCTCATTGAACAGGACCATAGGCATGTGAAGCGACGTTTTTCCAAATCCGCAGGATTTCAAAATCTTCGCCACGCTTCCCGTACCTTGAAAGGCATCGAAACCATTCATGCTTTATATAAACGAAACCGAAGTCTTGGCTCAGACTTCGGTTTTTCGACATACAATGAATTACAGGAGCTACTAACAATCGCATAAAATGTACAACTTTTTGTTGGCACCACTTAACCTTAACAAAACTTCGCAACAGAACCCGATTTTTTAATTACACCATCATATTTCCAATCCGTGTAAGGTCTTTTTTATTATTTTACTGCTTCTACTTCATGTGTAGCCGTCCCATGATGGGGTATTTCCTGTTTTCTAGAGAAAAACGCTGCCAAAATAACGAGAAGCACACCGATAGAAGATAATACTCCGAAATAGAAATACACATCAAAAACATTTTTTGTTTTATCTAACGTTACTCCGCCTAGATACGTGAAAGACATTGTACCGAGTCCATTAGCAAAGGCCCAAAATAGAGAATGAGCTGTAACCTGCACTTCTTTTGTTGTCACTTTGTTAACAAACTGCGTACATAATACCACGAATAAACCAATTGCAAGACCGTTTAACGCTAAAAGTGCCATTACAATATTATAATCCGGATTTAATCCATAATACAGCCAGCGTAATGAGACCAATACACCAGCTACGATAATTAATAATGATAAACCCAGTTTTTTCGTAAGAAAATTTGATAAAAACATCGCAGGCGCTTCAAATCCCGCAACAAGTAAAAAGGAAAACCCTACGCCCATAACGCCTCCGCCAATTTCTTTAAAGAACATAGAGTAGTATGTATTATTGGCTTGATGAGATCCGAAAATAAGAACCCCAGCTATTGCAAATAGGAGAAATCCAGGCTGGGAAGCAATTTTCTTTAAGTCTTGTAAGAAATTCGTTTTTACACCACTACTTTTATGAATGATTGGTAATGGAATAGATACGAGTAAACAACATAACATCAGTAAGGAGTATACATATAAAATCATATTAACACCCCAGTAATTCGTTAGCGCACTACTTACCCAACAGAAGAATGCATAACCTAATGCACCCCAAGCACGTAAAAAACCATATTCTCTTGGATCTTGAATACTCTCTAATGAGACACTATCAATAATAGGAGAAATTGCTACATTAAAAATGGTAAGAAGGGTAAACATAATTAATAAATACGTAAATGTGTGATTAAAAGATAAAAATATACTGCATAGTGACGTTAAAATCAAACTAACTATAAGAATGACCTTCGTTAGTTGAAATTTATCACAAATAATGCCCCAAATTGGCTGGACAATAATATGCACAAGTAAACTAATCGATATAATTTCTCCAATTTGGAGTACACTTAACTTTTGTCCTAAGAACCAAATAGAAATCATTGGATAAAACGAACCAAATGCTCCAAAATACGCAAAATAAAAGATGCATAAAGACAACTTTGTTTTATTCTCAAATAAGCTCATGTAACGTACCTCACATTTCATATAGTAAAACGCCATGGTATAGACCGATAGGAAACAAGAACCACAGTTCTTTTGTATAAACACAAAAAATACTGTGGTTCTTGTATGGTTTACCTATTTATTCTATGATTATCGTTTGGCATCCCATTCAGCATAGAACTGATCTAAGTATGTCTCTAAAAATGCATGTCTACCCTCTGCCATTTCTTTTCCTGCAGCTGTATTCATTGTATCTTTTAGTTTCAATAATTTTTCATAGAAATGCATGATGGCTGTATCTTTACCTGAGCGGTATTCCTCTAGAGTAAGATTTTCTCTTGGCTTCATGTCAGGGTGGTGAATTGGACGACCTTTGAATCCAGAGTAGCACATAACACGAGAGATACCCATTGCGCCCATTGCATCTAAACGGTCAGCATCTTGCACGATTTTTCCTTCTAAAGTACTCATGACTTTTTTAGAAGTTCCGCCTTTAAATGACATTGTAGTAATGATTTCTAAAATATGAGCTGCAGACTCTTCGTCTATCCCATTTTCGCTCATCCAGTTCTTTACTTTGTTCACGCCTGTTTCTTCATCTTGATTTAATTTTTCATCTGCAACATCATGTAATAATGCAGCAAGTTCCGCCACATAAATATTTGCATTTTCTTTTTTTGCGATTGTTTTTGCCATTTCCGTTACACGATGTACATGCCACCAGTCATGACCGCTACTATCTCCGCCTAGTTCTGCAAGTACAAATTCTCTTGCCGCTTGAATGATTTCTTCTTTAGAAATATTTAGATTTGTTCCCATGTTCCTAATCCCCTTTTGATTGATAGTTAGATTGTTAATTTGGTTGATTATTTCATACTTACTAGTTCTTTTTGCTCTAGTACAACGGATTGTTTTTCAACCACTGATTGGTAAGCTCCGTCACATAAGAGTAAATGATCAAGATGTGAAGAACCATCTTGCATTATACCATTTTTAATATTCTGAATAAAGTCGTCAATCTGAGTCCGAATTGGAAGATCCCAACTTCTATCACTTTCAATTATTTCCCCTGTTGTGCCATCAAGATTCAGGCGAGTTACTTTTGTTCTTGTAATGTGGAGTACACCTTTAGAACCGTGAACAAACAATTCTTCTTTTTTCGGTTGCGTCGCTCTAGATAAATTTAAATTTCCTAGTGCTCCACCGTTTGTTTTAAATGTAAGAATGGCAGTGTCTTCTGTTTCGTATGTGACATCTGGTCTAGCTGTGTTAGACATGTAAGCGTGCACCTCTGCAGGCAATCCAAAATACCACACAATGAGGTCTAAAACATGGTATCCCATATCTAATATTGCTCCGCCTCCTGCGATATCCTTTACACCTCTCCAGCCGAAGTCGTATGGACCACCATTAAAGGTGTATTCTCCTCTAATTAGAAAAACATCGCCCAGCGAATCTAACATTTCTTTCGCTTTTACATAAGAATTGTGATTTCTTCTTTGCGTTAAGGTAATCACCGATCTCTTATAATGGTTAGACGCTTGCACAATTTGCAAACCCTCGTCATAATTACAAGCTAATGGCTTTTCCTTTAATACGTGCAATCCATGAGATAAGGCATATAATGCAATATCTTTATGCAGGTTATGCGGGACACAGATAAACACTGCATCTAATTCACACTGGTCAATCATTTCTTTATAATCAGTAAAAACTTCTGCATCACTTAGATAATCAGGTAAATCTTCTAAGATTTTTAGATTACTATCACAAATTGCTGTGACGACACCATATTTTGTATGTGTTACATGTTCCGCCTGTTCTTTTGCCTGGCCACCCAGACCGACAAAACCAACCTTGAATAACTTTTCTCCCATAGTATTAATTCCCCTTTTAATACTGAATTTGAATTGCAACCAAAAGCCGAATTTGTCACCCACCTACACGTATTATTTTTTCAAAATAGAGAATATTTAAAAAGGACCACTTAAATATAGAACATGTTGGTAAAAAAATCAATAGTTTTCCAAACTAATATTCTGAAAAATATATTTATAAATGAATTTCTGATAATTCTGTTAAATAGCCAAAAAGTCTGTTGTCATGCCTCTTCATCGAATTAATCACTCACCAATCATTTAGTATTTATTTCAAAATTTAAGTGAAATGCTGATAAAATCTGTAAAACCCTAGAAAATAGTCAGGAATTTAATCATTCACTAATTACTTTATCCCTAAAATACCATTTTACTTTTACAAATTACTAAGTAAGTAAATAAACAAAAGCAGATTACTATGTTTTAATAGTAATAATTTATCTTTGCCATGATAAAAATTAGGAAAACCAGATAAAAAGTAAGGGCATCTTTCTCAAGATTTATCACATAATTGTTGAGAAACAGAAAAAGATACTACCTTTGCACTGAGCTAAAAGGGGTACCACCCCACATCCATCAACTTAAGGGTATATTTGGTTCCGGTGCAAAAAAAGACCACTTCAAAATGGGTGGTTTTTTAATTATTTTATTCTTGTGGGATAAATCATTTATGTTGTACAGATAATAAGCATTAAATATCATTTGTTTTTCCTATGAAAATTGTATTTGAACATTTTTATGAAACGATATAACATTTATGTTTTTCAATATCTTCATATAAGAAATAGCCTTTTGATAATATAAACATGCTTTTTCAAATTTACCTTCCTTTTGATAACAAGTTGCTAAATCAACATAAAATATAGATAATTGTTTATTATTTTTTTGATTGTCAAAAAAAGGAATGGCTGTTGTCTCGAGAAAACTTTTTAGATTTGTTTGATCAAAATATAAATAATTTTGATATAAGAATAAAAAATGTAATTTAGGATATTTTTTTGTAGATTTTAAACCTTCATGTAACACCCTTTTAGCCTTATTAATTTCTTGTTTATTAAAAAGATAAATCATATCATCGTACAATTTTTCTAATTTAAATATTTCTAAGTCTGCCGTATTATTTTTGATTTCCTCTAATCTTTTATATAATGATTTTTTAATGTTATGACTTGGAACTAGCTTATTATTTTCAATTTTACTTAAATAAGATACTGTACATATTCCATAACATAGGACTTTTTGTGTAATCCCATGTTCTAGTCGTTCCTTGAGAAAGAATTCTCCTATATTTTCATTCTGATTTGCGCTATTAGACTTCAGTACCTCCATTCGCTCTGAAAATAATTGTATCATCTCTGTTTTAACCTTAATTTTATTATTTTCAATAAGGCTTAAATAAGATGTTGTGCATATTCCGTCACATAATTCTCTTTGAGATAAATTATATCTTTTTCTAAAATTACGAATTTTTTCGCCAATTGTATTCAATATCATATCCTCCCTATAATTTGGAATTTATTATAAATTAATTCCAAATTATATACTTTCGTTGACATATCGTAATCATCTTCTTTTCTTCTTTATTAGAACAAATTTCAATATATATTCTGAAAATTGTTCTGGTGCAAAAATAAAATGAAAACTAATAAAACGTATATATTCCTAACAGACTTGTATTTTATGCTACAAGTTCAAACAATTGATGGATGAATTCTTTCTGATTTTGCACAGACTGGTCCTGTAAATCAATCTGTTCTTTTTTAATCATATGCATAGCCTCTACTCCAGAAAGAATGGATGTAGCTGTATCAAAGCATTTGAACTCTAGCATAGAACGGATTCGTTTCTTTATAAAGCGATGATCTTGTTCTACTATGTTATTCAAGTACTTTTGTTGTCTAAGTCGCATACTGTTAGGTATGCTTTTTTCTTTTTTCAACTGTTCAATTGCTATAGGATAAGCTGGATTATTATCAACTGTTATCACGCGAGGTTTTGAAACATGAAAAGCCCGCAACGCTTTCTTGAAAAAGCGCTTTGCAGCCTTCTGATCTCTTGTTTTGCTTAGGCAAAAATCGATTGTGTTTCCTTTCGAATCAACAGCACGATACAGGTACATCCATTACCCTTTTACTTTGATATATGTTTCATCGATTCTCCAGGAGTTATTTGTTTAAGGTAGCGTCGGATCCGTTTATCCAATTCAGTGAACCCAACGCATAATCGTTGTATGAGAAATGGATAAACCCCGTTCCTCCATCATTTCCACTAAATCACGAAAACTAAGATTGTACCGTAGATACCATCTTACCGTTAATAAGATAATATCAGGTTGATCGTGCTTCCATTTGAACAAATTTTCCTTTGTCATACCGATCACACACCTCTTTTAGATTAATAATATCAGTATGTCTAAGATTTATAGATTTATTGTCATTATATTGAAGTTTTTGCACCAGACCAGTCCTTGTCTGCCAAAAAATGCACTCACATTAGAGTGAGTGCTCTGAAAAAAGTTGAGACTCCTCCATGGGGCACAATCTTTATAAGGAGAGTTTTCTACTAGAAACGTATCTTTAATTTATAATGAATACTACAAAATCTAATCAAAAAGAACATAATTTTACAAAAAAAATATCAAGTATTAGAAAATTCATTTTAGTCCAAAACCTCAAGATAACTGCATTGAATCTCTCAACTTCGTGTAGCTTTGTAATAAAGTTTGATCAAAAAACTCTTACAAATCCACATTCTGTGTTACACAAAAAGATTCCATTTTGAAAAAAGATCGATCAAAATAGAGTCTTTCTTTGTGACTGGATGTTTAATTTTTATAAAAAAGTTTGATCATTTTCTACCTGTGCTGCTATACAATCGCGCCCGTTTGTGGAATATGAGTTTTCACCAATGGCTGTAATTTTTACTTTTGACAGAATTTGTTTGTCCCCTTTACTATTTTAATACTTAATTTTATAATTTAATATCATGACCAGGTACTAAAAACGTAAATAATTTGAAATGAAAATACTGGTGATCAAATGCCAAATGTGAAAGTATAAAGGAGAGGGATTTATGTTCAATAATCAACAAATTAAAGAAATTATTCCACATCGTTATCCGTTCTTATTAGTTGATCGTATTCTTGAAGTAGAGGAAGGAAAACGCGCAGTCGGAATTAAAAATGTTACCGCTAATGAAGAGTTCTTTAATGGTCACTTTCCAGATTATCCAGTAATGCCGGGTGTTCTAATTGTAGAAGCGTTGGCACAAGTAAGTGCAGTTATTATGTTAATGAAAGATGAAAATCGAGGAAAGATTGGGTTGTTTGCTGGTATTGACCGTTGTCGGTTCAAGAAACAAGTCCACCCTGGTGATCAATTACGTTTAGAAGTAGAAATAACCAGAGTTCGTGGTTTAATTGCAAAAGCAAATGCTGTTGCTACAGTAGATGGAGAAGTCGCTTGTGAAGCAGAAGTTACATTCGCTCTTTACAACGATAAAAAAACTTAAAGATTTATTATCATCTTCACCCTCTTTTCTATAGAATTTACTCTTAGATAAAAAATCACCTCTTAGGAGAACAATAGGTTCTGTTGCAAAGATTGCTAAACTGAGATAACCTGTAGAAAAAGTGTGAGCAGGAGAGTGATATATGGGGTATTTTAAAGGAAAACAGTTTAAAAAGGATATTATTTTGGTAGCCGTCGGCTACTATTGTCGTTTTTCTTTAAGCTATCGTGATGTATCTGAAATCTTGAAAGAGCGTGGTGTTTCGGTTCATCCAACAACCATCATGCGCTGGGTTCATGAATATGGAAACCTTATCTATCAAATTTGGAAGAAGAAAAATAAAAACGTTCAATTATCTTGGAAACTAGATGAAACTTATATAAAAGTCAAAAGAAAATGGTGTTATTTATATCGTGCAATTGATAAAGATGGACACACATTGGATATTCAACTTCGTAAAAAACGGGATCATCAGGCTGCCTATGCCTTTATGAAAAGATTGGTCAAAACGTTTGGAGAACCAGCGGTTCTCACTACAGACAAAGCACCAGCATTACTTTGCGCATTTAACAAATTAAGAGAACAAGGCTTTTATATACATACAACTCATTGTACAATCAAGCATTTGAACAATCTCATTGAACAGGACCATAGGCATGTGAAGCGACGTTTTTCCAAATCCGCAGGATTTCAAAATCTTCGCCACGCTTCCCGTACCTTGAAAGGCATCGAAACCATTCATGCTTTATATAAACGAAACCGAAGTCTTGGCTAAGACTTCGATTTTTCGACATACAATGAATTACAGGAGCTACTCACAATCGCATAAAATGTACAACTTTTTGTTGGCACCACTTAACCTTAACAAAACTTCGCAACAGAACCCTTTTAAGTATGTGATGTTGATATTGATTGTAAAATTTGGAACGGATCAGTACGCGTTTGGATAAGAAATAAATCTGGCGCTTTGACCCATCGGATTGAATATAAATTTAAATGTATTGGCATTTTGATTCGTATTTTGTATACTAAACGTGAGTTTTTCTTACAGTAGGCAATCTTTCAGTTTCTATGAAATCCAACCAATCTGTTAATTATGTATGGTGTCAAACAAGCTCTTATGTCAATGGATATAAGAGCTTGTTTGCATGTGTATTACTTTTTTATGTACAATGAAAGAAAAATATCATATGAGACGGGGAGAGGAAAACCCATGTCCAACCAACAATTAGTAAATTTACGCATTGATTTTGCTTTTAAACAATTATTTGGTACAAGTGGAAATGAAGATATTCTCATTGCGTTTTTAAATGCTATGTTACAAGATTCTTTAGAATCACCCATTGTTTCGTTACAATTAGAAGATCCACATTTATACAGGGAACATGAAGAGGATAAATTATCGATTTTAGATATTTCCGCAACATTAGATACAGGAACAAAGGTAAATGTAGAAATC
>NZ_JAHCDO010000069.1:0-8145 GCF_050768835.1 Bacillus pfraonensis
TGCAGATTGTCTCCCAATAGATTGTTCAAACCGATAGGTTTCGCCTTCACGATACCATTTCATCCAAGTTTTAATTTGAGCCACATGTTTAATTCCTAAGGCATCCATAATTTCTTTATTTTTGAATCCTTGGTGTTTCATTTCACCTACTTTCCACTTTATTTCGGCAGGATAATGCGTCTTTTTCCCCATACGAAAAACACCTCCATTAAAATCATAACTGATACTTACGATTTAGAGAGGTGTTTTTTATCGTCTCATTCTCAGGGTTCACTCCAAACAGAAAGGATGGCGTTTTTTGTATGAATCTATCGATTCAAGATGAGTTTAATTTATCCGCTTAAGAACTACAGTGATATCTATCACTGTAAGTTTGAATTGAAGTTTGATTGGAATTATTGTATGTACTATGGAATGACATTGAACTACCCCCACTTAACAACCTTGCGGTCTGTTTGAAGAGGGATATTCCTGCGAACACCGATGTATCCACCAGTTATCTTAGCAGGCTCTGCCCGTAGTTCCTACGGTGAGAACATAAGTACCTTGTACGTTGACTCACCACGCATCCTACTATTATTTTAAAGTTTTTGCGCCTGAATGACTTTTTAAATATTTTAAAAACTTTCTATAAAAACCTGTACTTTCTGGTAAGATTCTGTACTTTTAATTATAAATTAAAGATACGTTTCTATTAGTTTGGGTTTGAAAGCGCTTCAAGGGATGGTTTTGAATTTTTTAATTGGCCTATATTCTTGTATTTACAGGCTATTTATATAGATTAGTAGTGAGAAAGGGGATATATCCATGTTCTTAAGAAAATTAGCAAAAAATCACTTAATCACTATTGATTACTATCAGAGTGGATTTTTACAAACATGTAAGGGGCGAGTTTGCAACCTTGATTTACACCAACAAACACTGCTTTTAATAAATGAACAGCAAAAGATCTTCTCTATATGTTTATCTGATATTAAGGAAATCTATTAATGATTTTCTTTATCTATAGAGGAAAATAGAATTAAAGATTCCTGAGATTCAGTAAAATTGGCAATATATTTTTATGTAAACAAAGTATTTAGATGAAGGTTTTGTAGCAAAAATTTGCAGACAAGTGAGGGGCAGTAGACCTACTAATATTATGTGTTGATTTAGAAAGGAATACCAGGGCAGACAAGTGCTTTTCTAAGAAGCGTTAATTATAAACTAAAGAGACTTTATTATAGAACAAATATGAAAGTTTTTATAATCGATTTTTATTTTTTGATAATTCAGTTTATAATCTCGTGCAAATAATAAAAAGAGACAAAAAGGATTTATATAAGTTCAATTTAAAAATCCAGTATACGGAACAAGTATGATGGTGCAGCCACATTTCTGGATAAAAACTATTTTTTTGCGGGAGGAGCTAGAGCATCCAAGTGTACAAGCATCAGATCCTTCAAGATGTCAGCTGTACAGTTACATATTATGAATATTCGTATAAATGAGGAAATACCATTTTCATAGAAAATTTTTGTCTTTGTTGCATGTGTATATGAAACGAGGTTAGTTATGTCAGAAAATAAAGGTGATTTTATATAGATTAGGGGATATGAAATTTTGATATGAGGTGATTATATGGAACAATTGTTAGTGGATTTAGTCGGATCAACGAATGATTTTTTATGGTCTAAATTGCTAATTATTATGCTTGTTTTTTGCGGAATTTATTTCACATTTAAATCGAAATTTGTACAGTTTCGAATGCTAAAAGAAATGGTCCGTGTGTTAATGGAAGGGAAGAATAGTTCTAAAGACCAAATTTCTCCGTTTCAAGCGTTCTGTATTGGTATGGCCGCACGCGTTGGAACAGGAAATATCACAGGAATTGCGATTGCAATTGCACTAGGCGGTCCTGGAGCGGTATTTTGGATGTGGATTATTTCTATTATTAGCTCAGCATCCAGCTTTGTTGAAAGTACATTAGCACAAATATATAAAGTAAAAGATAAAGATGGTTTCCGCGGCGGTCCATCCTATTATATGGAAAAAGGGTTAAACAAACGTTGGATGGGAGTATTATTCTCTATTTTAATTACGCTTACTTTCGGCCTTGTGTTCAATTCTGTACAATCAAATACCGTTACAATTGCTTTTGAGAACTCATTCGGTACAGATCGTTTAACTGTAGGGATTATCATGGCACTTGCTTTCGCTGCAATTATCTTTGGCGGTGTACAGCGTATTGCAAAAATGGCTGAATACAAGGTAATGTTTTTAGCAGTCTTATACATTGGAGTTGCATTATTTGTTGTAGTTACGAACATAACAAAAATGCCGGAAGTTCTTTCTCTTATTGTTCAAAACGCATTTGGCTTTAAACAAATAGCAGGCGGTTCAATCGGCGCAGCACTCATGCATGGAGTGAAACGTGGTTTATTCTCAAATGAAGCTGGTATGGGAAGTGCTCCAAACGTTGCTGCAACGGCAACAACAAGCCATCCAGTGAAACAAGGACTTATTCAAGCATTTGGTGTATTAACGGATACACTGATTGTTTGTACAAGCACAGCATTTATTATTTTACTTTCTGATGCATACAAACAACCGGAGTTAAATGGTATTGCCCTTACACAAGCAGCATTAAGTGAACACATCGGCCCTTGGGCATCGGGCTGTCTTGCTATCTTTGTTTTCCTATTTGGATTCGGTGCGCTAATTGGTAACTATTATTATGGAGAAACAAATATTCGATTCTTACACACAAATAAAGTATGGTTAATGGTATACCGAATAAGTGTGTTAGCTATGATTGTATTCGGTTCGGTTGCAAAAATCCAGCTGGTATGGGATTTAGCGGATTTATTTATGGGCTTTATGGTTATTATAAATTTAATTGCTATTACCTTACTTTCAAAAGTAGCCTTTGCTGCGTTACAAGATTACATGAAACAGAAAAAAGCTGGTAAAGACCCTATTTTTTATAAAGAAAGCATTAAAGGGCTTGAAAACATTGAATGTTGGGAGCATTATCAGGACACTTCAAAAAAGAAAAGTATGTAACAAGAAAGATATTCAGACTGTAATATGTCTGAATATTTTTCTTGGTTCTAGTGCAAATATTATTGATTATAATAAAGAAAAAATAATTCTATACACAGTTAATAGTACGGAGGAATATGGTTAAATGATAAAGGAGTCTAGCGTTCAAGTTGAGAGTCAAGAAAAAGCTTACTTAGATCAATGGGTAGCTCATTATCGATCCTATGCTGCTAAGGGACAAAGCGCCAGTTATATTCCCGCTTTGGGAAAGATAAATTTATCGCAATTAGGTATTTGTATAGTAGGGCCAGATGGAACAATGATAAAGTCAGGGGATTGGGAGGTACCTTTCACCTTACAAAGTATATCAAAAGTAATCGGCTTTATAGCCGCTTGTTTAAGCCGCGGTATTTCTTACGTATTAGAGCGGGTTGATGTAGAGCCAACTGGAGATGCCTTCAATTCGATCATTCGTTTAGAGATGCATAAACCAGGAAAGCCTTTTAATCCTATGATTAATGCTGGAGCGATTACGGTAGCTTCGCTTCTGCCAGGAATATCGTCGCAAGAAAAATTAGAATCTCTATACGTATTAATCGAAAAAATGATAGAGAAACGTCCCGCCATTAATGAAAAAGTGTTTCAATCAGAATGGCAAACAGCTCATCGCAATAGAGCTTTAGCATACTATTTAAAGGAGAATGGTTTTTTAGAATCAGATGTGGAGGAGGCACTAGAGGTTTACTTAAAACAATGTTCGATAGAAATAAATACAGAGGATATTGCCTTAATAGGGCTTATACTAGCACATGATGGATATCATCCTATTCGTAAAGAACAAGTTCTCCCTAAAGAGGTCGCTAGATTAACAAAAGCCCTAATGCTTACTTGTGGAATGTACAATGCTTCTGGCAAATTTGCTGCTTTCATTGGGTTGCCAGCTAAAAGTGGGGTGTCCGGAGGAATTATGGCACTTGTCCCCTCAAAATCCAGGAGGGACCTACCGTTTCAAGATGGATGTGGTATTGGCATTTATGGACCAGCCATTGATGAATATGGGAATAGTTTACCAGGGGTTATGTTATTAGAACATATTGCACAAGAATGGGATTTAAGTATATTCTAAAAAGGATGATAGATGTTTTTGTGTCAGAGCGAATACAAAAATGTTCAGACAGTATAATGTGTCTGAACATTTTTGGGTTATAAAGTATCTTCCTAAAGTAGAAGAATGTAAAGAATACTCACAATGTTTAATGCTTTCGTTTATATCTTATTTATCGTTTTTTGTAAAAAATAGAGTAAGTGTTGTATTAATGTTAAGAGATTTGTATACTGACTGTTAGGCGAAAGTGAGAAGTGATTATTTTGAATCTTAGTAATTTAGTAAAAAAAGACATCTATATTCTGGTTTTGATGGTATTTACAGTACCCTTAGTAGGTGAAATAAAGTCTTTTCCCTTAAATGAGACATTTCGAATGAGCTTTGGTGCACCAACATTTTTCTTTTTTTTGTTATTATTTCGGCGAATGCCAGCATTCTTGCCAGGTTTTTTAACAGCAATAGTGGTTGTAGCATTTCGTATCTTAATAGACGTTATCACAAAGGAAAATATGGATTCGATAGCTGCTTTCCATATTCACTATCCTAGTTTTTTCTTTTATTTTACTTATTCTTGTCTCTTTTACTTAGCGAAAGTCGAACGCTTTCATCATCAACCATTGATGATTGGGTTTATCGGCTGCATCATTGAAATATTATCAGACTGTGTGGAATTAATGATTCAATATTTCGTATTAAAAACAACTATCACACCAGAGGCAATAAATGAGATAATCGTTATCGCATTTTCCCATAGTTTTATAGTTCTAAGCTTTTTCAATATGATGAAACTGTATGAAGCGCAGTCAAGGGAGAGACACATAAAAAAACAAAATGAACGCATGCTTATGCTCATCTCTAGTTTATATGAAGACGCTGTTCATTTAAAAAAAACGTTGCAAGATGCTGAAAATATAACAAAAAAATCCTATGATTTATATAAAACTTTAGATTCTTTAGAGCATAGACAGATGAGCTTTCAAGTTGCAGATTTACGGCAGCAGGCATTGAAAATTGCTGGTGAAGTCCATGACGTTAAAAAGGATAATCAACGTATTTTTGCTGGACTTTCAAAGCTAATTTCTGATGAAAGCTTTACAGATTATATGTCCATAAATGAACTGGTAAACATTATCGTACGAGCAAATGAGAAATACGCTCTGTTGCTAGAGAAAGATATTCAATTTGTGTACAAGATTGATGGCGTGCATCCTCACTATCATATTTACACAATCTTATCAATTATAAATAATATCGTTGCAAACGCTGTAGAAGCTATCCAAGATATGGGAACCATCACAATTGACATTAATAAAGACCATCATTCCGTTGAATTTCGAATAGGCGATAACGGTCCCGGTATTTCTTCAAAGTATAAAGAGTCAATTTTTGAACCTGGGTTTACTTCTAAATATGATGATGTAGGTAACCCATCGACAGGTATCGGACTATCGTATGTAAAAGAAATGGTCGAACAACTTGAAGGTGATGTTACGCTTGAGGACAGAACCGAAGGAAAAGGATCGATTTTTATAATCAGATTAAGGATTGATCATATAATTTCGAAAGGGTGATTCTATGTATTTTTATATAGTAGATGATGAGAAAGCGGTTCGCTCAATGTTAGCTCAAATTATAGAGGATGAGGATCTTGGACAGGTTGTAGGAGAAGCTGAGGATGGCTCATTGTTAGATCAAAAAATGCTAATCTTCAAAAATATAGACATTTTATTTATCGATTTGTTAATGCCGATTCAAGATGGAATAAAAACAATTCGTCAAATAAAACCATCGTTTAAAGGGAAAATCATCATGGTTTCTCAAGTAGAATCAAAAGAATTAATTGCTGAAGCGTATTCGCTTGGCGTTGAATACTATATTATTAAGCCCATTAACCGGATTGAAGTATTAACAGTCGTTCAGAAAGTCATCGAACGAATCCGATTGGAAAAATCGATAAAAAACATTCAAAAATCGCTCAATATGGTACTAAAATTGGATAGTGATCAAAGTACGCAGGAAAAATACCGTAATGAAAAACATATAAGTACTTTCAATCATTTTCAAAATTCCATTCACTTTCTTCTATCTGAATTAGGGATAGCTAGTGAAAGCGGAAGTAAAGATTTAATGGACATGCTGGATTATTTATATAAATATGAACAAGATAAAACGTTGGAACAAGGATTTCCCTCATTAAAAGAGATTTTTGTGAATTTAGCTCAAAAAAGACTTGGAGAATCAGCTGAAGAAGCCGAATTAAAAAGGTCGATTGAAGCCTCAAAACAACGGATTCGGAGAGCAATTTATCAATCATTAAACCATTTAGCATCCCTTGGACTTACTGATTTTTTAAACCCGAAGTTCGAAAATTACGCTTCTAGGTTTTTTGATTTTACAACCGTAAGGAGAAAGATGACAGAATTGAATAATGAGCCAACACTCCCTACTCGCATCGATACGAAAAAATTTATTCAAGTTCTTTATTTTGAAGCAAAACGGATACATTTGGAATTACAATGACGAACACTTTCTAATTTTTACTCTCAAATGATGGGTTTATTTTTATTTGTTCTTCTATCATTGTATTAAGAAAGAAAAGACCAGATTTAGAAAGGAAATTTAAGACGCCTTTTGTCCCTGTAATTCCGTTGATTGGGATTTGTTTTTCATTATATCTTATCATCAGTCTTCCAGAAGTTACTTGGATTCGTTTTATAATCTGGATGCTTATTGGACTTGTTATATATATTATTTGGAAAAACCAAAAGTAATTTGGCTGAAAATATAAATAAATAGTTAGTTAAATTAAAGTAAAAAAGATGCTAGAGATAGCATCTTTTTTACTTTAATAGGTATTATTACATCCTTTTATGTTTATTTATATGCAAGCATATAAATAAACATAAAAGGAAACAATATCTAGAAAATTGAAATTAGGAACAGAAAGTCTCAATGGTAACAAGAGTTTAGTACGGAATGAAATTAATGTTCACCGTTCTATTTTTGGGAATCTTTATAAAAAAAGACCAGATTTGATAAAATCTTGTTCCTAGGAGGGTGCATTTATAAGGTGATGAAAATGTGGAATATGATTGTTTCCTATCTTCCAGATTGGAAAATTTTTGTACAAGCTTTTATCGTATTTTTAATTCCATATATTATCTCAAGATTTTTTCATTGGGTCAATATATCAGAGAAAGAGTGGTAAGAATGAGTTGGTGGAAATCAAAGGATAACCAGGTGCAAAAAAATACCATTCAAGGAAATGCTAAACAACAAACTAAGCCTTCTCGAAACTCAGCGGTTTATTTTACGGGTGACTTCACATCAGACTTAGAACTCATAAGACAAGAAATCGGTCATAATTCTGATGTTCACTTTCGGGAGTTTAATATTGGGCGCATAGGCATTCGAGCTGCAATCATTTTTGTCGATGGACTATCAGATAAAGAGCTAATCGATAAACATATTATGAATTCACTAATGGTTGATTTTTTCGATGAATATAAAAATGAACCTACTTATGTGGAAGAAACTGTTTCGAAAGAATTTATTAAAAATAAAGTTCTTTCTATTAGTGAAGTAACAGAAATCAATCAAATAAAAGATTTGATATCCAAAGTATTGACAGGTTCGACAGCCCTATTGATTGATGGTTTATTTGATGTGTTCATTCTTGGCACAACAAAACCAAACAAACGGACTATTGAAGAACCAGTATCAGAAGCATTAGTCAGAGGTCCACGGGTAGGTTTTACGGAAGTATTAAGTGATAACACTGCACTTTTGCGACGTCATGGTGAAAATGAGAATTTATCATTGATAAAGCTGCAAGTAGGAGAACGTGCAAAAAAAGAGCTAGTTATAGCTTACATCAAAGACCTTGCTAGTCCAGAATTAGTGGAAGAGGTAAAAACAAGAATTCAGAAAATCAATATAGATAGTGTGCCTGAATCTGGTTATATAGAGCAACTTATTGAAGATAATTACCTCAGTCCTTTTCCACAAGCTCAGAA
>NZ_JAHCDO010000070.1:0-10969 GCF_050768835.1 Bacillus pfraonensis
CGAAATTGTGACCAAGATACTTCACTAATTGCTTTTGCAAGCTTTCCATTTTTGAGCAGGTTACTGACTTGTAAGTTTTCTATACCGATGACATCGTGGTTTTTGATGATTTCAGTAGAGAGTTTATGTAAGTAATCAGCTCTCGCATTGGCAATATGTTCATGGATTCTTGCAACTTTCACACGCTGCTTGTTCCAGTTCGAAGAACCTTTCGTTCTTCTGGAAAGGATACGCTGTGCTTTTGCTAACTTTTCTTCTAATATACGGAAGAATTTAGGGTTCTTATATGTTGTTCCATCAGAAAGAATAGCAAAATCTTTTAACCCAACGTCCATTCCACAAGTGGATTCCGTTTTAAGCATTTCTTGTATCTCTGTTTCGACAAGGATAGATACAAAGTATGTACCACTTGGGTTACGTCGAATCGTTGCATGTAGAATACGACCTTCTACTTCACGACTTTTGGCAAAGCGAATAAGGCCAAGTTTCGGTAATTTCATTTTGTTACCTACAATCGCAATATTGCCGTTCGTTTGTTTTGTTGTGTAGGATTGAACCTTATTGTTTTTAGATTTGAATTGTGGAATATCATTTTGTTTCTTAAAAAAACGCGAAAAAGCATCTGCGAGGTTTTTTAATGTGGATTGAAGAGCAATACTATCTACTTCTTTTAACCAAAGTGTATCCTGTTGCTTTTTTAATTGAGTAAGCTCGGCAGAGCAAGAAGGATAGGTTAATCCTTTTCCTGTCTCTTTATAGGTGTCATTCCAGAGAGCAAGAAAATGGTTAAATACAAAGCGACTGCACCCAATGGTTTTAGCAATTAATATTTCTTGTACCTTATTTGGATAGATACGAAATTTATATGCCTTATTTACTAACATGGGTTGCACCTCACTTTTTTCGTAGGATACCTACAGTATACTAAAAAAAGTAGGCTTACGCCTACCGACATTCATCTCCCACCTAAAATTGGTGTTTTCACACCTTCACATTTTTGAGGAAGGACTCTTCTGTCGGAAAATGATAAAACAAGAATAAATTATCTCTTCTATTGGAATATTGTGCAAAAACAAACTAATCTGCTAAGTAATTCTCATTTCACAAAAAGAGGTGTGAAGAAATGTCATTAACATCAGTTTTGTTAAATGTATTATTCAAAAAGGGGGATGCTAAAAGAGACAAAGGGTTAACTACCCCAGAAAATATCGAAAGATTGGACAACCTTGATTACTACGGGGATACAAGTGGAAACCATTTGCTTGACGTGTATTATCCAAAGGATACGGAAAAACCTTTGCCAGTAATTATATCGATTCATGGTGGCGGCTGGGTGTACGGGAACAAGGAAGCTTATCAGTTTTACTGCATGAATTTAGCCCAGTACGGGTTTACGGTAGTAAACTTCAACTACCGTCTTGCACCAAAGTATACATTCCCAGCAGCTCTGGAAGATGTAAATTCAGTTTTTCATTGGGTGAAGAGTAATTCAAAAAAGTTTCATATGGACTTAAATAATTTGTTCATTGTAGGTGATTCAGCGGGAGCACAGATTGCAAGTCAGTATGCAGCAATCATTACTAATTCAAATTATGCAAAACTGTTTGACTTCAAAATGCCTGATATAAGAATAAAAGCAATGGGATTAAACCACGGAATGTATGATCCTCTCGATAGAATAAAAAACAAAGAAACGAAAAAATGGTACAGGAATCTTTTATATGCTTTGATGAAGGACTACCTTGGAAAAGAAATTCACAAATATGAAAAGGAAATGGATTTTCAGTCAAACATTACGTCATCTTTTCCTCCTTCTTTTGTGACTTGCAGTGTTAATGATGGATTGGTTGGGATTCAACCTGTTTTCCTTAGTAAATTAGAATCTGCAGGACTTCATTATATTTACAAAGAATATGGTCATAAAGACAAAGCAAGCGGTCATGTATTCCACCTTGACTTAAGAAAAGATGAAGCAACAATACTCAACAATGAACAAATAGAATTTTTCCGCCAATACATGGGCAAATGAGGGGGTGTCTAGTAAGGAAGTAATTAAAACAAGTTGAAAATGCCTTGAATGAGATCATGATCTTATAAGCATTTAAATTAGATGGTGAAAGATCACCTGAAACTGAAGTTTGTATCTATGCTTTTCATAAACTTTTTTCTAAAACAGCTATACTTTTCTGGGTTCTGTTGCAAAGTTTGAAAAAGCATAAACAGCTTGGTAAATGAGGAACAATGTTTAGGAAGTAGCTAGTAATTGTTGAAGTTCATTGTACGTTGAAAAGGCGGAGTCTCTTTGAAGACTTCGCCTTTGTTTATATAGAGCATGAATGGTCTCGATACCTTTTATCGTACGTGAAGCATGACGAAGATTTTGAAATCCTGCAGATTTGGCAAAACGTCTCTTTACATGCCTATGATCCTGTTCAATGAGGTTGTTTAAATGTTTGATTGTACAATGGATTGTAGTTTGATAAAATCCTTGATAAGTTTCATCCAAATGCTAAGATAATCGTGCAGATTTATTTTTCACTTTCCAAATTTGATAGATGAGATTGCCATATTCATGAACCCATCGCATGATGGTTGTTGGGTGAACTGAAATACCACGTTCTTTCAGGATTTCAGAGACATCGCGATAACTTAAAGAAAAACGGCAGTAGTAGCCGACAGCTACTAAAATAATCTCTTTCTTGAATTGTTTTCCTTTAAAATATTTCATGCCTGATTCTCCTAGATCTTGTTTTCTAGAGTGTAGCTTCATGTAGAAAACCTTGCAACAGAACCATTTTTTTGTAAAATCTTGTATCTTTTTGATTAGATTCTGTAGTATTGATTATAAATTAAAGATGTGCTGCTATTATAACGTCTTAACTTCTATCCGAAAGTAGTCTTCCACTTTTAAACGTGAAGGTGCGCCAGTGAAAGTGGAAGATGAATTTCGGTTAGGCATATCCTAAAGTTGTCTCTTTTTCATGCTATTATATTTTTCAAATCCGCAGGATTTCAAAATCTTCGCCACGCTTCCCGTACCTTGAAAGGCATCGAAACTATTCATGCTTTATATAAACGAAACCAAAGTCTTGGCTCAGACTTCGTTTTTTCGACATACAATGAATTACAGGAGCTACTAACAATCGCATAAAATGTACGACTTTTTGTTAGCACCACTTAACCTTAACAAAACTTAGCAACAGAACCTTAGCAAGGCTCTACACGCTTCCCTATAAATACGAAAATTTTTAAGGAAACTTGGCGAAGAACTAATAAATCCTTATCTTATAAGAATAAACCAAAACAAATAGACTATAAATTGTTTTTAATTATATAAAAATTACATAATTAAAAACAATAGTATTGAAGTAATTTAATACCTAATAAAATCGTTATTAAAATTCATCTTCCAAAATTAGATTGCCAGCATCATTATCTTTCGTCAATCTCTGCTTCAGATAATTTTCTTTCGTAGTCCGATCATTTTTATGACCTACTGCAGCTGCGATGACATGAGGTGCTAGTCCTTTGTAATCATATAAGTACTGTACATAAAAATGTCTAAAGAAGTGAGGGGTAATTCTTATATTCTCTGTAAAGGATAACTTGGTATCCTTTATGATTTTAGAAATATATTGTGACAAGTAATTCTCTCTATAAGCAGTATGGTTCTTGGTTTGAAATATAGTCCCACCATTTTCATTTCCAATGTCTATAGGTAACCTTCTCCGAATTCTAAATGCAACAATACGATTAAAAATCTCCTTATTAATAGAAACAATTCGTTCATTATCTCCCTTTGTATCAACTGTTAAATAGTAACGTCCGCGTATAGCGTCATACTCAAGATTTTCCCACTTTGCATGTGCTACCTCTGCAACACGCAACCCTGTAGTAGCAAGGATCGACAATAAAGCGTAATTGATTTCATTATCCTTATAGTAATGAAGCAGTTGCTTTACTTCCTCATATGATAACTCACGTTTTGGTTTATGGTGTTTATTAACGGTCGTGCTTAGAATCTCTACATGAAGAGGTTCTTGGATATATTGGATTTCATATAGCCATTTCAAGTACGAACGGATCACACCAAGTTTTCGACTAATCGTAGATGCTTTGTATTTTTCTTTCGATTGATAGGAGATTGCCTCCTGAGATAACCACTTTTGATAGTTTCGGATATGACGTTTTCTAAGATTCCTCCAAACTTGGCCAACTGCATAACCTTTCACATCTTGCTGCAGAAATTCTGTACTTTGTTTGATGAAAAAATAGAACTGACTTAAATCACGTGCATATAGAGTCCTGGATGCATTCTTTATACGTTTTTCTTGATCAAAATGTGTTTGCCGATTTAAGTAGTAGTACAATATTTCTTCATCTGAAAATCCCTCATATGTATATGAATCTTCTCTTTCGTTATTTTCCTTTTTAAATTCAGCTTCATTTATATAATCACGATTCCATACTGAAATTATGTTTGTGAAATTTTGTTTTTGTTTTTCTATATTTTCTAAAGAAGTTTCACTATGAATTGTATTTAATTCAAATTTCACTGTTATTCAACTCCTTATTAATTCCTTTTATATCTACTATTATAACTGAATTAAATTATAAATCATTTACATAGAAAGATTAAATTTTATAAAAATGATAGTGAATAACAACTATAGAAAATTGTATATTTTCTATGGTTATACTATTCTTTATTTTATAAATAACTCTTTGTTATATTTCTTTAAATACAAATAATAATTTAATTAGTAAATATAAATAAATTTTATTTATTTAAGAAAAAAGATTAAACGTTATCTATGATATAATAAATTACAGTTATATATTCCTTGAAATTTAAATTAAACTACATAAATGATTGATTCAAATACAAATCAAATAAAAAGGAGAAATAACATGAACGAAAACCAACAAATTATTATGAATACAACAGAAGTGAAGGAGTATTTAGGTGTTAGTAATTTTGTTGTAAATAATCTGATGAAGCAGGAGCAATTAGTTCCAATTAATAAGGATACTTGGAGATTAGATGGAAGTTTCTTGTTCAAAAGAGAAGATGTCGAAGTGATTAAAAAAGAAAGAGAAACGGAAGGTCTTACTTTATACCAAGCTAGTAAAAAGTATGGTGTAAGCACATATCAATTAGAAAAATGGTTGGAAGATGGGGAGTTAACCGTTACTGTACAGGAACATCGTAACCGAGAGACTAAATTCATTAAAGAGGAAGAGTTAAAGCAACTTGTACAGAAATTTGATCAAGCAAATACTCTGTATACATATTCTCAAAAGTATAATACAGTCCTATTCCAGCGGTATATTCAAGGAAATACAATAGCTAGAGTTATTTCTATTCCGAAACGTGGCGATATTATGTTGATTGATGAATTTGGAAGTGAATTCACTCTAAAAGAAGCAAAGGAATTAGGATATATACCAGCATACGAGTTATCTGATAAACCACGTAGTCATCATCAAAGATTTGTTACATTCCGTATACCAAAATCTGATCAATTACGTAGTAGTTCTTTTCAACTTATTGATTTCATACTGCAGTATGTATCTCCAAGAAATTTAAAAGTTTTAGAAGAAGAAGGGTTTTGGTATTTTGATGTTCGCCAATCACTAATCGAATTACCTATGGGAATGCAATTGGAATGGATTGAAAGTTTAACACCTTATTTAATAGAAGGAAAATTAGTAAAACGTGTGAATAATAGCGTGTATTTAGATAGTAGCAGCGTGACTAAACCAGTTACGATGTCCAGCAAAGAATATCAAGCAATCAATAAAATAGTTGAAGAAACTAACAGTACAATCGAAGAATTCATCGCATCCGCTATTCGTGAGAAGATAAATAACTATCAAACATCACAAAACTAATTTGAAAATAAAAAAACAGCTAGATATTTTCTTAAAGAGGGCTCACTACCTGCCTATCAACTTGAGAAGTTTGTTGTTACCCAAAACTAGAAAAACGAGCTGAGCTGTTATAAGTAACCTAATTTATCCTTTTAAAAAGATTAGTATTGACCTTAAAAGAAACACGTTGATTTGAAAAAAATAACTTGATTATGAAATTTGCTATAATTACTTTGGGTATATTGAGCTAATCGCTTCTTGAGATTAGTTCTTTTTTACTTGTAACGGAATTTTACTACGCAGAATAGTGCAATATACTCATTTAAATATGATTGTCACACATAAGAAAAAGCCTTGCTGTATAAACAAGACTTTCTTATACAATAGTATATTTGCTATCCTCTGAAACACATAAATTGGCCGTATCAATTCTCACGTGACATTTCCCAAATCGTCGCTTGACTTCTGATTTCAATTTCTCATTTGCTTCTTCTAAAGAACGTGCTGGAATGATTGCGGATTGTAAATCTCTTTCCTTGCCACTATACATCACTGAAAAATTAATTTCATACCGATGCATCATGGTTCCCTCACTTCCCTTCTTTTGAAATCGCTCTGTCCATTCTAACGAAGGATAAATACCAATACTTAACCAAATATATGCAATATCTTCTGGAAAATTGTCTGTTATCCTCTTATTTCTTCAAAAATCTATATGAACCTCCTAACAAACTGAATAAGAAACAGATGTGAATTTGAAAGAAAGTTAGTATGTTTGTAAGAAAGGCGTGAAGTTTTGAATAAAGTTGCGCTGTTTAAAATAAAGTCGCGACGTTTATAAAAATGTTGCGATGCTCTATCTCTTTAGATAGTTATCTAAAGGGGTATTTTTATAGTAAAAAGGAAAAGAACATCTGAATTGAAAGGTAGATTAAGGAACTGTTGAGTAGCAATAAGTTATTCCGTTAAAGGGCCATTTAATGGAGGAAGGAATATTAAGCAAGTTAGGTAGTTTAAGAATAATTTAAAATTATTCTGAATTTTATATGATGAGAATCTTAAAAGGGTAGGATCATTATAAGGGTACAATATAGGGGCTGTCCCATAAGTCAGAATTACTGACATATGGGACAGCCCCTTTTATTATTCAATAAAGCCAAATTTTAAACTGCAGTTTAAATTGACGATTTTTAGACATGCCTCAATCTAAATCCTATCAAAAAATTAAATATAAGTCTATTTCTCTTTTTAAGTTAATGTCAAAATTATCATATGTTCAACAAAATAGCATTATTTATCATTTTTTAATGAAGAAAGGGGCTTATAATATGAAACAAAATATTTATGACAATTCAACTTTCTTTGAGGGCTATAAGAAATTACGGGATTCAGGAATCAATTATAACAATTTTATTGAACAACCAGCACTAAAAAATTCTTTACCCGATTTAACAAATAAAAAGGTATTGGACTTAGGGTGTGGCATGGGGGAATTTACTAGGTACTGTATTAATAAAGGAGCTTTAGAGGTAGTTGGAGTAGATATTTCTAAAAACATGATTGATGTTGCAAGACGAAATAATATTCACGATAAAATCACATTTATAAATAGCTCTGTAGAAGATCTAGAGATATCTAAAGATTACTTTAATGTAGTTGTTAGTTCTCTTGCACTTCATTATGTAAAAGATTACGGCGCTGTAGTAAATAAAATAAATAGATTCTTAAAAAAGGGAGGGACATTTGTCTTTTCTACTGAGCATCCTATTGTAACTGCAAGAAAAAAAATGAATGGCTGGGTAACAGATGAGAACGGAAAGAAGCTGTATTTTCCAATAGATAATTATCAAGAAGAAGGGCAGCGTGAGCAGTTTTGGTATATTGATGGTGTAGTAAAATATCATCGTACGATTTCAACTCTTATAAATGAATTAATAAATAATGGCTTTCAGCTAGAGAAACTATCTGAACCAGTTGCTATAAAAGAAGGAATAGAGGCTATGCCTAAGATAATAAACGAAACAAGAAGACCATCATTTTTAATTATAAAGAGTACAAAAATATTCTAATAATGAAAGAGGGAGGTTCTGTTGCAAAGATTTCTAAACTGAGATAACCTGTAGAAAAAGTGTGAGCAGGAGAATGATATATGGGGTATTTTAAAGGAAAACAGTTTAAAAAGGATATTATTTTGGTAGCCGTCGGCTACTATTGTCGTTTTTCTTTAAGTTATCGTGATATATCTGAAATCTTGAAAGAGCGCGGTGTTTCGGTTCATCCAACAACCATCATGCGCTGGGTTCATGAATATGGAAACCTTATCTATCAAATTTGGAAGAAGGAAAATAAAAACGTTCAATTATCTTGGAAACTAGATGAAACCTATATAAAAGTCAAAGGAAAATGGTGTTATTTATATCGTGCAATTGATAAAGACGGGCACACATTGGATATTCAACTTCGTAAAAAACGGGATCATCAGGCTGCCTATGCCTTTATGAAAAGATTAGTTAAAACGTTTGGAGAACCAACGGTTCTCACTACAGACAAAGCACCAGCATTACTTTGCGCATTTAACAAATTAAGAGAACAAGGCTTTTCTATAAATACAACTCATTGTACAAGCAAGCATTTGAACAATCTCATTGAACAAGACCATAGGCATGTGAAGCGACGTTTTTCCAAATCCGCAGGATTTCAAAATCTTCGCCACGCTTTCCGTACCTTGAAAGGCATCGAAACCATTCATGCTTTATATAAACGAAACCGAAGTCTTGACTCAGACTTCGGTTTTTTCGACATACAATGAATTACAGGAGCTGCTAACAATCGTATAAAATGTACAACTTTTTGTTGGCACCACTTAACCTTAACAAAACTTCGCAACAGAACCCCCAGATACAAATGATGGCTAAGTCTGATCCAGAAAACTTACGTTTTCGCTTTACAAACCCAAGTTCTCTTGCAAGTTTTTCTAAAAATACGGGTGTCACATATCGTTGTAATTCCTCTGCAAATGGTTGTAGTTCATCTTGAATCGAGACATTCATCAAAAAACGTCATCCTTTCTGCATATTTCTACAAAAAGAATAGCTGCTTTTTCGCTGTATGGATACAAATTTATCTTGGTTTGCTGGCTATGTAATGGGACTACTCCTTGTATTAACATTTTCTGTATTCATGAACCCAACGTATGATAGGTGTTGGATGAATTGAGATGCCACGTTCTTTTAAAATTTCAGAAATTTGATTGTACTAAATTTGACTTTTTATCTGCTAAAGAACGTTGCAACAGAACCATAGAAATTCTATTTTTTCGCAATTATTCCATCACTAAAAGAAGAGAAAATCTGTTGTTATAGAATAAGATAATGTCTCACTTTTTAAAGTTCGACGCCCCATAATCTTGTATGGTTACATTTACATGATATTTAATCGGTACTCTACTAAATGTTTGATCCCAATCTTTTTTGACTTTCTCCCATACTTTTGGTTCTTCAATTCTTAATCGGTTTCCAAAGCCAGCAACGTCAGCTTGATATTTTTTCTGCATTTTTTCTGTTACATGATGCACCAAGTGCTTTACTTCTTGTTCAGCAACTTTTTCTGCCCTTTTTAAAAATTCATTTTCAAAACCTTTTCCTGAGTGCATCCAATTTTCAGACACACGCCCTTCTGATTCAATGTTTACATCAAAAGAAATCTTATTTCCCTTAACATGTGGGGTGATTTTGCTTTTTATGGACTTTATCTCGTAGATGATGGGTTGCCCTGTCTTTTTATCAGAACCTTTTACCACACCACCTTTCCTTTTTCCGTTAATCCATATTAGTCCCTCTAATTCCTCTTCATTTAAAAAACCACGTAGCTTTTTTGTTTTTCCTTTAATTACGGCAGCTCCTGCAAATTTTGCTTCTCCATTTGTCGAGATCACATTTTGTAAAAGAAAACTGGATCCTGATTGCATTTTGCCTTCTAATTTAGCGAGCGATACAGGAGGTAAAATTCTTGTTATTCTATATTGATTATCTCCAATCCCAACCAAATGAAACGTTGGAATTTCTCCTTTTCCCTTTGATTCCAGTGTTGCACTCGCTCGTCCCTTGCTGATTAAAACCATACAGCTAAGTCGAATCTCATTGTCACGGAGAAGTTGATCTAGTAAATTTTCCAAACTGTATGTACGTACAAGACTATCACTAATAACAATGCTCTTTAAATGTGGGCTGAACAAAGGGCCCTCTCTTTTCAATGAAAACTCACGAATGATTTGATGAATAGAATCTCCAGTCTCAGAAACATTTATATAACGTTTTTGTTGCCCGTCTCCTTTACTTTTTGCTTGCGAGTTTACAATTTGATAAGTAGCTGTAATAAGGTTTCTTTTAGGATATCCTCCTCCTTTTCCCTCAATTTCTTTCTCAATTGTTGACTCCTTACCTTTATCCAATGCTATACCTGAAGTTAAACTCAACTCTTCAATCTCTTTACTGCTCCAGCACCCTGTCAGAAGCACAAGCATCGAAAACAAAGTCAAAAGAACCCGTACATAGTGAAAGTTATTCTTCACGATGTCCCCCCTTTTCTCTTTAATCGCGTGACGATAAGAAGGAGCAATGGTAGTAACCCAAATAAAAATATAGCAGTATTGCCGACCATATCCCCGAATTTAAGTAGATCATTTATATTTTTCGAAGTCATAGCAATGATATAAATAATTGGAAGCAAAGCAAACATAAAAGGATGAATGCTCTTTTTGAAGAGTTGTGCTAGCCCCATTGCAGCAGCGTAGTAACTGATCGTATATGTAGCAAATATTTGCATAATCCATATTACAAGCAATAAAGATTCAAAACGTTCAAATATCAAACCAGAAATTTCAAAACTGCGCATGAGATCAATTGTCGGCCAAGTTCTCGTTACAACTCCATCGACGGATAATGCACCGATAACCATTACGACCGTTATTACGTAAAAGATTAACGGAATAGAAATTCCAACTAGAATGACTTTTACTGCTTTGTTTGGTTGCTCCATAAACACCAAAAGGATTAACATGATTTCAGGACCTGTATATGCGAGAGCAGTTGTCTTT
>NZ_JAHCDO010000071.1:0-6289 GCF_050768835.1 Bacillus pfraonensis
CCCAGTGTGGCCGATCACCCTCTCAGGTCGGCTACGCATCGTCGCCTTGGTGAGCCGTTACCTCACCAACTAGCTAATGCGACGCGGGTCCATCCATAAGTGACAGCCGAAGCCGCCTTTCAATTTTGCGCCATGAGGCGCAAAATGTTATCCGGTATTAGCCCCGGTTTCCCGGAGTTATCCCAGTCTTATGGGCAGGTTACCCACGTGTTACTCACCCGTCCGCCGCTAACTTCTTAAGAGCAAGCTCTTAATCGGTTCGCTCGACTTGCATGTATTAGGCACGCCGCCAGCGTTCATCCTGAGCCAGGATCAAACTCTCCAATAAAGTTTGTCTAGCATCTAAAATAAAAATTGACGTTTCACGTTGTTTGTTTCGTTCAGTTTTCAAAGAACTCGTTTGTCGCTCATTTTCGACTTCCTTATGTTAACATTTTCATCTTTCAATGTCAACTAAGTTTTTTATTTCGTTTGTCGCGTTTTGCTTGTTGCTATCAGCGACTCGTATAATATTACACCTCTATATAGTAATAGTCAATAACTTTTCAAAACTTTTTTCAATAGATTTATCTCTTCTTTATGAAGCGTTGTAAAAGCATCCTAAAATACCGCTTCTCTCCACTTGGTTTCCTCCATCTATAAACATTTAGTAGATCATCATACATTTACCTTTCTCCATTCGATTCTATACTTAAAACCTTATTTTAACAATTCATAGTATATAATGAGATAGCTATTGTATTTTTCATTACCGAAAACAAAATACAAAACTCTATTATAAGCAGGTGAAACTATGGAAGATATCCGTGTACTTATAGCAGACGACGAAAAAGAAATCCGGGACTTATTAAAGAAATATCTAGAACGAGAACTATATACAGTAGATATCGCTATAAACGGCGAAGAGGCTCTGCAATTATTTGAACAAAACAAATATAACCTCATCATATTAGATCTTATGATGCCTAAAGTTGATGGTATCGAAGCATGCAGAAGACTTAGAAACAAAACAAATGTCCCAATATTAATGCTCACTGCTAAAGATCAAGAAGTAGATAAAATTTTAGGCTTAAGCATAGGCGCGGACGATTACATTACAAAGCCTTTTAGTATCAATGAGGTAGTCGCTAGAGTAAAAGCTCTTATGAGACGTTTTTTAGTATTAGGAAGTAATGCTAACATGCAAGAAAACATACTCCTAACATTCAAAGGATTAACAATTGATATAAATAAGTACATAGTTAACGTAAGTGGAAAAGAAATATCTTTAACTGGAAAAGAACTTGAACTATTAAAGTTCTTCGCCTCAAATCCTGAACAAGTTTTTACAAAGACGCAACTCTTCCGTAATGTTTGGGATAGTAATTATATAGAAGATGATAATACCGTCATGGTACACATTAGAAAACTGAGAAAAAAAATAGAAGTCGACCCTTCAAATCCTAAATTCATCCAAACTGTATGGGGTATTGGTTATAAATTTGTAGGTGAGAAGAATGAAGAATGATGAAGTTCTCTATCTTATTTTATTGCAGTTTATAATCATTACCGGACTTCTCTTTATAGATATGGGTCACACATCAAAATTAATATTATTCATTATCCTTATTGTTATAACAGTAAGCCTTTTCTTTACAAGACTTCATTTTATTCAAACTAGGAAGTCTATGGTCAAGAAATTAAGACGCGTTATTAATGGCAATCTACATACACGACTATATACAAATAACGATCATTCACTAGATGATGTCATTTTTTCTATAAATGAATTAATAACCGAACTAGAAAAAGTGCAAGTTGAGGCCAAAAAGTCTCAAAAGACTAGAAAACAACTTCTATCTAGTATCTCACATGATATTCGAACACCTCTTACTTCTATTATTGGATATATTGACGCATTAAAAGATGGTATAGCTGCTTCAGAGGAAGAAAAACTAGAATATCTTGAAATACTCTCAAATAAATCAAATAGCTTAAAACAATTAGTTGATGAGATATTCAATATGGCAAAGCTTGATGCTGATGAAATGCCATTTAAAGAAGAACAACTTAATTTCCCAGAAATAGCCAGGGAGTCACTAATCGAATTTTTGCCTGAACTATCCAAACACGGTATTGAGTTACAAGTTAATATCCCAGAAGAACCTTGCATGATTACAGCAGATTCTTTAAGCCTTATGCGAGTTATCAGTAATCTCCTAAAGAATGCGATACATTACGGAAAGCCTGGAAAAATAATAGGAATCGAACTTTTTGAAACGACTAACGACTATCAGCTGCTCATTTGGGATAAAGGCCCTGGCATTTCAACAGATGATCTAGAGAACGTATTTGAGAGAATGTACCGAATTGAGCAATCAAGGAACTCTACTCATGGCGGGAGCGGTTTAGGACTTGCTATCGCGAAAGCTCTCGTAGAAAAAAATGGCGGTCAAATATGGGTAGAAAGTATTCCGTGGGAAAGAACCACCTTTGGCTTTTCCATCCCAAAACAAGCTACTTTTAAGAAATAGTTAAGAAATGATTAAGCAGTAGTTAAATCTTCCTTTTTATCATGTAATTAAGAGCTTATGGAAAGCAGGTGTTTCAAAATGAGTGCAATTATAAAGACAACAAACCTTACTAAGATTTATGGCAAACAAAAATCAGTAGATAATCTAAATATAACTGTAAACCAAGGAGAGATTTACGGATTTATCGGACGAAATGGTGCTGGTAAAACGACTACTATTCGAATGCTGCTCGGTCTTATAAAACCTACAAGTGGAAAAATCGAAATATTCGGAGAGGATTTTTCTGCAAACCAAAAAGAAATTTTAAGAAGAATTGGTTCTATCGTTGAAGTGCCAGGTTTTTATGAAAATCTTACTGCAAAAGAGAATCTATTAATTAACGCAAAAATAATTGGAGTGCATAAAAAAAATACCATTGAAGAAGCACTAGAAATTGTAGGATTGCAACATGAAACAAAAAAGCTAGTGGGTAAATATTCTTTAGGAATGAAACAAAGATTAGGAATCGCAAGAGCTCTTCTCCATTATCCGGAGCTATTAATATTAGATGAACCGACAAACGGTTTAGACCCAATTGGAATTAAAGAAATGCGAAAACTTATTAAATCTTTAGCACAAGAAAGAAATATAACTATATTAATTTCTAGCCACATTTTAGCCGAAGTTGAACAACTAGTAGATCATATGGGGATTATCCATGAGGGGAAGTTATTAGAAGAAACTTCACTTGATGCACTTCGAAAAACAAATCGTAAATACTTAGAATTCCAAGTCAATAACGATAATAAAGCTGCGATGCTTTTAGAGAAACAATTTCATATTTTTGATTATGAAGTACATGATGAAGGAAATATTCGCGTTTATTCTCATTTCGGTCAACAAGGACAGATTAATAGAACATTTGTTCAAAATGATATCGAAGTATTAAAAATTATGATGAGTGAAGACAGATTAGAGGACTATTTCACCAAATTGGTTGGAGGTGGAACAATTGGTTAATCTACTATATACGGAACTATTAAAATTGAAACGTTCTAACATGTTTTTAATTAGTATTATTGGGGCAGCGGTAGCACCGTTTATGATCGTTTTGGCCTTTTATATAGAAATGAAAACAAAACCATCTGCTACACCCGCAGGTTTCGATGTCCTTTTTCTTAATGTAAATATGTATATTATTTTATTTATGGGAGTCCTCCTATACGGAGTTGTTACCGCTTATCTCTTTAATCGTGAATACACAGAAAATACATTAAAAAATTTATTAACCATTCCTGTATCACGTTTTAACTTTATTATGAGCAAATTCACCCTTCTGTTTATTTGGATTATGATCCTTACTATAGTTGCATGGGGACTAACTTTACTATTAGGGCTATTAGGAGGTTTTCCTGGATTAAGCATCCCTTTATCTTTTCAATTTTTAGTGAAATTTTTACTAGGCGGTGGATTCCTTTTTATCTTATCTTCTCCTATTATACTACTAACCCTTGTAATGAAAACTTATGTTCCGCCTATTATATTAACAATTGTTGTAGCAATGGTAAATGTTCTAACTGCAAGTTCGGAACACAAAGATTTGTTTCCTTGGACAGCTGCACTAGATATAGTAAATAATGAATTGCAACCGACATATCCTCCAGAATATTCTTATGTTGCTATTGCCGCTACAGCTATTATCGGCTTTCTCGCAACAATATTCTATTTTAAAAAAGTTGATATTCATTGATTTATAAAGATAACAAAATTCTTTCTATGTCTCTGTCTATCTACAACATTTTCATTTAAATAATAGGAGTGAAATTATGAGCGATACAATTATTGCATTTATACTCGGTATTGTAGAAGGACTAGCTGAATTTTTACCTATCTCTTCTACCGGGCATCTTATATTAGTCGGGCATTTATTAGGTTTTGAGGGAGAACGTGCAAAGACATTTGAAATTGTTATACAACTAGGGGCCATTTTAGCTATTGCGATTTTATATCATAAACGACTTGTTTCTCTCTGTAACATTAAACCTCTCTTGCAGAAAGAGAAAAAATTTAATGCACTACATGTTTTCCTAGGTGTATTTCCAGCTGTAGTTGCCGGTTTACTCTTACATGATGTGATTAAAACATACTTATTTCAGCCATATACTGTCGTTATCGGGCTTGTGGCAGGAGCTATTCTTATGATCTTTGCAGAAGTTAAAAAGCCTGAAGCTACCTCCCATTCATTAGACGATTTAACATATCGTCAAGCATTAACAATTGGTTTATTCCAATGTTTAGCAGTATACCCTGGTTTCTCAAGAGCTGGATCTACTATTTCTGGAGGATTGTTAGCAAAGGCAAATTATAAGGCCGCATCCGAATTTTCTTTTCTTATCGCCCTTCCCGTCATGGTTGGCGCAACAGGATTAGACTTATTAAAGAGCTGGAAGTATTTAAGTATGGATGATATCCCAATGTTCGCAATAGGGTTTATTACTTCTTTTATTGTTGCGATGCTTGCAGTAGTAACGTTTCTAAAACTACTCGCACAAATCGGTTTAAAGCCATTTGCCTATTATCGTATTTTGTTAGCTATCGTATTCACTGTATTCGTATTGCTATAACCAGAGGAAGATCACCTATAAAAAGACAATAAATAACTAACCGATCTTTCTATAGGAGTATCGGTTAGTTGCAATTATACCTATCTAACTGCCTTACCTTCCCCATTTTAATAAAAAGACACATTTCAACAAACTCTTCATAAAAAGCGTTAGTTTTATTATTCCAGAAGAATCATCTAATCTTAAAAACGTAGGTAGCTGTTTAAAATAGCTTGACTTAACTATTCTGAACATTCTTTAATATAAATATATGTACAGATTTATTAAATAGATGGATATAAATGAACAGCACGAGTATATAAACCAGATTCATTAAGCAGTTTCCTTTTACTGCCTCAAAAAACAACAAAGAAAATGTAATTTATCAAAAAAACCATCTATTATAACCAAACGAAACCTTATCATAAGCAATGAGGTATTTAACTAGACATGTGAGAAATGGGTGAATGATACTAATGAATCAATTGGCACAGCAATACTGGAATGAATACTGGAAGGAGAACGAAAAACCTCAAACTGTCAGCGCATGGCAGTTCGGAGCCTCTCCTGACTATCTTGCTCAATTAGTAATTGATGGCGTAAAAACAGCAACATGCTCTGGACATATTTTTTATGAGCTAGAAAATGAATCACTTCCAACAACAAATGATTATAGCATTATATTGAATAGCTCTGACGAGCCTGTAGCAATTATTAAAACGATAGAAGTAACTTTGACACCAATGAATGAAGTCTCTGAGGAATTTGCTATTGCCGAAGGAGAAGGTGACCGGACCTATGAATATTGGAAGAACACTCATATAGAGTTCTTCACAAAAGAACTGAATGAAATCGGTCGTGAATTTTCTGAAGACATGTTGCTCGTTTGCGAACGTTTTGAGCTGATTGATGTGAAGAAATAAATAAACTTTCTTTTCATATATAAACTCATCATCTATTTGCTTTTTAAAGAGTAGATAGATGATGAGCTTGTTTTATAATTTATATTCTTATTTAAAACCACAAAAAAAACCTAAGTCGAAATGACTTAGGTTTTTGCTTGGCGACGTCCTACTCTCACAGGGACAGGGTCCCAACTACCATCGGCGCTAGAGAGCTTAACTTCCGTGTTCGGTATGGGAACGGGTGTGACCTCTCTGCCATCATCACCAAACTATGAAGGCATATTCCTTC
>NZ_JAHCDO010000072.1:0-7576 GCF_050768835.1 Bacillus pfraonensis
CAATGCTATGAGCACTTTAAAGTAATCATGCATAGAACGATGCATTTCAAAATCATGCAAATTCCAATCTAAATCCTCAAGATCTTTCCACTCATCAAATTGACCGAATTCCCCACCCATAAAGAGCAATTTCTTACCCGGGTGCGTAAAGAAATACCCGTATAATAAACGAAGCTGTGCAAACTTTTCCCAGTAGTCTCCTGGCATTTTATTTAACAATGATTTTTTCCCGTGAACGACTTCATCGTGAGAGAGCGGCAATATAAAGTTTTCAGAGTAAGCATATAGCAAAGAAAACGTCATTTTCTCATGAATATATTTCCGGTACTCTGGCGCACACTCCATATATTTCAACACATCATTCATCCAGCCCATATTCCACTTATAATTAAAGCCAAGCCCGCCTTCATACGTTGGGGCAGTCACAAGCGGCCAAGCTGTCGAATCTTCTGCCGTCATCAAAAATTCTTCGTTCTCTGCAAATACGGCCTCATTTAACTCACGTAAAAAGGAAACCGCATATTCATTACTTTGCTGCTGCCCTTCTTTTTCCCAGTACAGCATATTCGCAACCGCATCAACGCGAAAGCCGTCGATATGGTAATATTTCATCCAAAACAATGCATTTGAAATTAAAAAATTTCGCACTTCCTGTTTCCCTAAATCAAAATTTACTGTTCCCCAAACACGATTCTCCTGCACATCCAAATCTTTATATTCATAGGTTGGTGCCCCATCAAACAAATACAAACCATGAGCATCCTTACAAAAATGACCTGGTACCCAATCTAAAATGACACCGATTCCATATTTATGACATTCATCGACAAAATACATGAAATCATGCGGTGTACCAAATCGACTTGTTACCGCATAATATCCAGTTCCCTGATATCCCCAAGATCGATCATATGGATGTTCAACGAGCGGCATAATTTCAATATGAGTAAACTGATGCTCTACTACATAAGGAATGAGCTCCTCTGCCATTTCTCGATACGAGTACAAAGAGCCATCTTCTTTCTTTTTCCATGATCCAAAATGCAATTCATAAACTGCCATTGCTTCCTTATAAATTGATTTTCGTTTTTTCTTGCGGAACCAATTTTTATCGTTCCATTCGTATCCCCTTATATCAAAAATAACAGATGCCGTATTTGGTCTTACTTCTGCATAATTTGCATAGGGATCTGCTTTTAAAATTGTTTCTCCACCTTTGGTCTCAATCGCATACTTATATATTTCGTTTTCCCCCAAATGTGGTATAAACAGTGACCAAATACCCTTTTCTGTCATTTGTATCATTCGATGCCCTTCAACATCCCAATCATTAAAATCTCCAACTACACTCAAAGCTTTTGCATGAGGAGCCCATACTGTAAATCGTACGCCTTGTATTTCATCCTCTACTGCAAAATGCGCGCCAAATATGTTATAGCTCTCATAACACTTTTTTGTATGAAATTCATACAAACTCTCTTCTATACAATTTGTTACACTCAATATGTTCACCTCACTAAGATGACAGAATTTTTGTTACTTTGTAAACATTCGCTGAAAAACTGAAATATCCTTGTGTATTTTTAAATAAATATACGTTTTTTCGTGGTAATTAAAGGTAATATTTTAATTTTTGATAAAATATATCGAATTTTGACGAATATTCATTGAAAGCGTTTTATTTCAGATGATTATTTCACTTGTAATAATATAATAAAAAAGCACTCTATTTTCATATAGAGTGCTTTTTCTATAAACGACCCTTTTCCAACAAAAGGGGTATATTTTGGGGATATACAAGGGAACTGGAAAAGGAATTTATATTATTTTATATAAAAATTCAGAAGCCGGAAGCAGTTTCCCGCCTCTGAATCATTTATCAATTATATTAAAGTACTGGTGCCATTGTTTCTTTTAATACTTTTACAGAGTGAGCGAATTTCGCTTTTTCTTCTTCATTTAGCTCAAGCTCAACGATTTCACGTACACCTTCGCGGTTAATAACAGCCGGAACACCTACATAAGCGTCTTTTTCACCGTATTGACCTTCTAGGTATGCAGATACAGTTAGCACACTATTTTCGTTGTTTAAGATTGCTTTCGTTACACGAAGTAGTGACATACCGATTCCGTAGTAAGTTGCACCTTTACGCTCAATAATGTGGTAAGCTGCATCGCGTACATTTACAAAGATTTTATCTAAATCATCTTGGTTGTATTGTTCGTTGTTCGCTAAAATTGTTTCTAGTTTTTGTACACCTACAGTAGTGTGGCTCCATACTGGAAGTTCAGTATCACCATGTTCACCAATAATGTACGCGTGAACGTTACGTGGATCTACATTTAAGTAGTCACCTAGCATATAGCGGAAACGAGCAGAGTCTAAAGTTGTACCAGAACCAATTACACGTTCTTTTGGTAATCCAGATTCTTTCCAAGTTACGTAAGTTAAGATGTCAACTGGGTTAGTTGCGATTAAGAAAATACCATCAAATCCGCTATCCATAATACCGCGAACGATTTGCTTGAAGATTTTTGTATTTTTCTCAACTAAGTCTAAACGAGTTTCACCTGGTTTTTGTGGTAATCCAGCAGTGATAACAACTAAATCTGCATCTTTACAATCTGCATAACTACCGCTCCACACTTTTGTTGGTGATGGAGAGAATGGTACCGCATGGCTTAAGTCCATTGCTTCTCCTTCTGCTTTTGCTTCATTTACATCAACAAGTACGAATTCCTCAGCTACACCTTGGTTGATCATTGAGTAAGCATAACTACAACCTACAGCTCCTGTTCCTACTAATACTACGCGATTGATACCTTTTTTCATGGTAATTTCCCCTCTCTATTGTTCACATTTATTATGATTGTTTAAGTAATTAATTAAAGTACTAATTTAATGTTGTTTAACTTCCTTACACTCATATTGTAGCATGAATCATTGTGAATTAATTCACAAATTATGACCTATTTGTGAACTTTTTCACAGATAGGAGAAAGTTATCTTATTGAGTATGGAATCAATCTCAATGTAAGCTTTTTCTTTAGATTGTGAAAACTTTGTTTTATTAGAGATTATGTGTAGTAATACATAAAAAGCTATCCTTTCCAGAGCCTTTCTGGAAAGAATAGCTTTCTATTGTTTCAAGACTTTATCTTTATTCTGGCATTAAACGAGTAGAAACTCCAATTCGATTCCATGCATTAATAGCAACAATCTGCATAATAATTTCAGCAACTTGCTTTTCTTCAAAGTATTTTCTTACTTCTTCATATACCTCATCTGGAACATGAGTTTCCGCTACTAGTGTAATTGCTTCTGTCAAAGCAAGCACAGCACGCTCCTTCTCTGTGAAAAATGGTGTCTCATGCCAAGCATTAAGAGCATAAATACGCTGCTCTGTTTCTCCTAATTTTCTCGCATCTTTCGTATGGAGATCAATGCAATACGCACATCCGTTGATTTGAGAGGCCCGAATTTTAATTAGCTCTTTCAATGTCTCATCAATACTTGTAGTCATCAAATATTTTTCTAATCCTGCCATTGCCTTATAACCTTCTGGATTTACCTTTCCCATTAAAAACCTTGTTTCCATCGTATATTCCCTCCATAAAATAAAATGAGTTTGTACTTTTATACCAGGATATTTAACAAGGTCTTTTATGAATGATTTACAATCACTATCTGCCGTAACATACCTTAATTCATGACAGAAGCTCTAATAAAAAACATACATAGCATCCCTTTTATATCCCGTCACTTATAAGACAAATTAGCTTTTTGTTTTGTGACAAAATAAAAAAGAGATTTTAAAAAAATCTCTTTTTTATAAATGCTATAGAACTGGAATATACTTCAACTTATCAGGATTGACTACAATGAAGATTCTTCTAATGGATTCTCCGCTTTCATTCCATTCAAAACATATGGCTTTCTCTGCACGGCCTTTATTCCTTGCTAAAATACCAAATTGACCATTTATTATAGTTGGAAGAAGATCCAATTGGAAAAATCCTCGTGAAACAATAGCCTCCAAAAACGTCTGGATACGCTGTTTACCCAGAATCGGAAATATAGCTGCACGCACTTTACCGCCTCCATCAGTGACAAGGGTTGCATCTGTTGTCAGCAAATTAATAAATTCCTCAAAATTCCCTGTTTCTGCGCCTCTGATAAAGGTATGTATCATTTTTTCTGTATGATCCGATTGTTGTGGATGTACTGGTATTTCGTGTCGTATCTTCTCTTTGCAACGGCTGTAAATCTTTCGGCAATTTGCCTCTGATTTGTTTAAAATCTCCGCTACTTCTCGATAATCGTACCTGAGGGCTTCCCTTAAGACAAATACAGCTCTTTCAATAGGCGTTAAATTCTCTAACAGTACAAGAAATGCATAGGATACTCTTTCGTTTTGAATTATAGTGTCCATAGGATTTAGTTTCATCGTATCTATTTCCGGCTCAGGAAGCCATTCTCCTGTATATACTTCTCTCTTTTTCTGAGCCGATTGCAGTATATTTAAACAATGATTTGTCGTCATCTTAATGAAATAAGCTTTTATATTTCTAATTGATTCCTGGTTCACATGTTGACTTTTAATAAGTATATCCTGCGCAACATCTTCCGCATCACTAACAGAGCCAAGCAAGCGATATGCTACAGAGTAAACTAAAGGCCGATAGGTTCGATACAAGGTTTCAAAATCCATACCATCACTCCATTCTATAGCGTGTTTCAATATCAAAAATATATGATTTGTTATAACTAAAAGATTATCTTTCTGTTACGAAAGGCTTGTATAATTTAAGAAAGTGGAAAGAGGTGATACTATGGAGAATAACATGCGGGAAAGCAAAACAATAGCTAAACCCATTCTTTGGACTATTTCTTTACTTATCGCTACACTATTTGTTTTTGTAACCTCAAGATTATATCCAAATACTGATTTGCGAATTAGCATTGTTTTATTAACTATCATAGATATTGGATTTATAGTCGCTTAATTTTTGGAGTTAAGACAAAAAATGTTAGTATAATGCTATTCAGTGTTATATCTAATGGCATATTTTTTATCCTGTTATCCATTTTTATTTTTTTACTATTAGTTGCCAATGGTATTTCAGAAACGTGAACGTCCCATCCTTACCACCTTGACTCTTTTCTGCACGTACTTGAGGAAGGAGATTTCTATCTGATTACTGTTAAAAATGAAAAAAGAGATAGCAGATTATGCTATCTCTTTAAGTATGACCCGTACGGGATTCGAACCCGTGTTACCGCCGTGAAAGGGCGGTGTCTTAACCACTTGACCAACGGGCCAATTTCTGGCAGAGAAGAAGGGATTCGAACCCTCGCACCGCGTTAGCGATCTACTCCCTTAGCAGGGGAGCCCCTTGAGCCACTTGGGTACTTCTCTATATAATATGGCTCCGCAGGTAGGACTCGAACCTACGACCGATCGGTTAACAGCCGATAGCTCTACCACTGAGCTACTGCGGAATAATGGTGGGCCTAAATGGACTCGAACCATCGACCTCACGCTTATCAGGCGTGCGCTCTAACCAGCTGAGCTATAGGCCCCCAATGGAAAAGCGGGTGAAGAGAATCGAACTCTCGACCAGAGCTTGGAAGGCTCTTGTTTTACCACTAAACTACACCCGCATGAAATTATAAAATAAATGGTGAGCCATGAAGGACTCGAACCTTCGACCCTCTGATTAAAAGTCAGATGCTCTACCAACTGAGCTAATGGCTCATTTTGAAAGTGGTGCCGGCTAGAGGACTTGAACCCCCAACCTACTGATTACAAGTCAGTTGCTCTACCAATTGAGCTAAGCCGGCTTGCTATTTCAAAATGGTGGCTCGGGACGGAATCGAACCGCCGACACGAGGATTTTCAGTCCTCTGCTCTACCGACTGAGCTACCGAGCCTTTATGTAATGGCGGTCCCGACCGGGGTCGAACCGGCGATCTCCTGCGTGACAGGCAGGCATGTTAACCACTACACCACGGGACCATTTGGTTGCGGGGACAGGATTTGAACCTGCGACCTTCGGGTTATGAGCCCGACGAGCTACCAGACTGCTCCACCCCGCGACGATATAATATTCTTTTTAAAAAATGGAGGAGGTAGAGGGATTCGAACCCCCGCGCGACTCTCGCCGCCTGTCGGTTTTCAAGACCGATCCCTTCAGCCAGACTTGGGTATACCTCCAGGTATTTACTTTAAATGGTGGACCTTGTAGGACTCGAACCTACGACCGGACGGTTATGAGCCGTCTGCTCTAACCAGCTGAGCTAAAGGTCCTTTATGGTAGCGGCGGAGGGGATCGAACCCCCGACCTCACGGGTATGAACCGTACGCTCTAGCCAGCTGAGCTACACCGCCATAATAAAGTTATAAGTGGAGCCTAGCGGGATCGAACCGCTGACCTCCTGCGTGCAAGGCAGGCGCTCTCCCAGCTGAGCTAAGGCCCCATAATGTTTAAAACTATCGGGAAGACAGGATTTGAACCTGCGACCCCCTGGTCCCAAACCAGGTGCTCTACCAAGCTGAGCCACTTCCCGTTAATAAAAGCGCGCCCGAGAGGACTCGAACCCCTAACCTTTTGATCCGTAGTCAAACGCTCTATCCAATTGAGCTACGGGCGCATATGGTGCCGAGGGCGGGGGTCGAACCCGCACGGTGGTCACCCACCGCAGGATTTTAAGTCCTGTGCGTCTGCCTGTTCCGCCACCCCGGCATGTCATATTGAAAATTGGAGCGGAAGACGGGATTCGAACCCGCGACCCCAACCTTGGCAAGGTTGTATTCTACCACTGAACTACTTCCGCAAGACATGTTATGAGATATTTTATTAAAAGTGCGGGTGAAGGGAGTCGAACCCCCACGCCAAAGGCGCCAGATCCTAAGTCTGGTGCGTCTGCCAATTCCGCCACACCCGCATGTTATATTTGTTTTAAAAGAAATGGGGCGACTGATGGGAATCGAACCCACGAATGCCGGAGCCACAATCCGGTGCGTTAACCACTTCGCCACAACCGCCATAGTTACTGGTGCCGGCTAGAGGACTTGAACCCCCAACCTACTGATTACAAGTCAGTTGCTCTACCAATTGAGCTAAGCCGGCATAAATGGTGGAGGATGACGGGATCGAACCGCCGACCCCCTGCTTGTAAGGCAGGTGCTCTCCCAGCTGAGCTAATCCTCCATTTGCCTGGCAACGTCCTACTCTCACAGGGGCAAGGCCCCAACTACCATCGGCGCTAGAGAGCTTAACTTCCGTGTTCGGTATGGGAACGGGTGTGACCTCTCTGCCATCATTACCAGACTTTATTCATTTGAGACAATCATTATTATACTTGATTCATTTTAAATGTCAACAAGTTTTTTATGTTCTCTCAAAACTAGATAACATCTGTATTCATATTATATGGTTAAGTCCTCGATCTATTAGTATTCGTCAGCTCCACATGTCACCATGCTTCCACCTCGAACCTATCAACCTGATCATCTTTCAGGGATCTTACTAGCTTACGCTATGGGAAATCTCATCTTGAGGGGGGCTTCAT
>NZ_JAHCDO010000073.1:0-5761 GCF_050768835.1 Bacillus pfraonensis
GATCATAGGCATGTAAAGAGACGTTTTGCCAAATCCGCAGGATTTCAAAATCTTCGTCATGCTTCACGTACGATAAAAGGTATCGAGACTATTCATGCCCTATATAAACAAAGGCGAAGTCTTCAAAGAGACTCCGCCTTTTCAACATACAATGAACTTCAACAATTACTAGCTACTTCCTAAACATTGTTCCTCATTTACCAACCTGTTTATGCTTTTTTCAAACTTTGCAACAGAACCAAGAAAACAACATATACACTTGTGAAATTAGGAACTTATAACAAACTTAAAGTCAAAGACAGAAGAACACCGGAAAGCCGTATGAGGGAAAACTGGAACAGAAAAGAGATGATGAAGTCATTTCTCTTCTGTTCCAGTTGTCTACTTTCCTATGTGTTGTTTGAATACAGTCTTACATTTAACAGTACCAATAAGTTCATTTTAGCTGACACATTCTCCAAATACGAGTATATTCGTTTGGGAGGCACCGTAAAACCAGTTACATGCTCTCCAAATTGCTATGCTGTCTACATAGTTTAATAAGAGATTAAGTAGTTACGATGAAATATTTACTTTTAGACTTTTTTTAGATTTTTCAAATAAACCTACATATAATAATAACGATCCAACCATTACAATTATTCCAATATAAACTGACATCATTGTAGGAGCTAAGAAAGCACCTATAATGATAGTTGTTCTTGCTATAAGTTCTCCACCACTAAATGATAACGAAGAAAACGCGGAGTACGAACCTCTTTTATTTTCGGGTATTATATTAGCTTGTTGAGCATTTTTTATAGGAGAATATAGCAGTTCTCCTATAGTTGCAACAAAATTGAAGAATATTAATACGTACCAAGTTTCTGCTGAAGTTAATAGTATGTAACCCAAACTATATAGAATAAGCCCTAATATCAAAGTTTTTTTATCACTTAAAAAATTTACTAACTTAGTGACCATAAAAGTTAAAAGAACTACTAATAACATATTTTGCACATTTAGAATACTAAGCATCTGTATTCCAGATATTACAAATCCTCCGATTTTAACATCATCAAAACTCTCAGATAAACGAATTCCAATGTAACTATTCAAAGAAAATTCTGCAGCAAAAATCAAAGTGGACCCTAATACAACCTTTACAAATCGAAGATCATGAAAAGCAACTTTATAATTATGCATCAAATCTAAAAATAGATTTTGTTGATTTTTCGTTAAAAATTTATTAAAACCATCGATAAGCCATAGGTGATATGCAATAGGTATTAAAACAGAAGCTATGGTTAAGCAGACGAATAACTCTTCTTGATAACTTTGATACAGAAACCCTCCCATAGCAACCCCTATTGCCATTGATAGATTCGTAAGCCAGTAATCAATTGTATATATAGCTTTCCGATTTTCTGGACTCGTTGAATCCATGATAAGTGCCTGTATAGCTGGTCTTCCCAAATTATTAGTTATAATAAATCCTATATAAGCCATAGCAAATAACCAAATTAACTTCTTAGTCGGAAAAAGACTAATTGTCATAAATAAAGACATTATAGCACTTATTATTGAGGTATTTACTAATATAGTTTTCCTTCTAATACGATCAGAGATGTATCCACCTATTAAACTTGCAATAAAACTAATAGCAACAGTAAAAATTAAAAAGAAACCCGCCCATACTTTACTTATTTCATGGGCGAAAAATAAAGCCATAAAGGGCATTATAGCTGAATTTATTGTACGATTAATAAAAGATGTAATTAACCGTATTTTTATATTTTGTTCGTAATCTTTCCACCTCATATTGTTTCTACCCCCTTTATTTAATGAAACTCTCAAAAAAATGATTAGATAAATTTAAATAAAAAATATTATTCTAAATCTATTAATAGATATGTACGTTCCGCGAATTAGAAGGAATGCTATCAATATGTTTACCAACTGCTAGTATATTTACATGTTCTTCACATTTTTTTACTTACTTTTATAGATCACCTCTTCATCAAAATGACTAAAAAATACTGATGTTTAAACTTCTGCATATAATGGAGTCTTTCTTTTTCCTTGGTCAGTCATATAGATTTTTCTCAGATTGTATTGTTTGTATACAATCTGACTTCAAAACATCATTTTGCCTTGTTAAACTTATCAAATACCGCCGTTTAACTCAATTTTCTAGAGATATTGTATTTTCTCTTTAAGCTTTGTAAAAAGTTATCGATAGCAAGAGGAGTTCCTTAAATAACGCAATTATCATTCTATTCTAAAATATTTTATTCTTATTTAGGGATTATTGTAAAGATATTTAAGGAATAAAGTAGAAAGAGTTTTTTAATTATAAACTATCCTAATGTTTTTCAACTTGTAAATTTCCGTAACTACTGAGTCCCCAAAGAAAATAGATGATCAAGATAAGCTTCTTCGGTAGAAAATTTTTTTTGAAAAGAAATCAAACTCATTTGTTTGTATCTAATCATTTAAAGAACCCTTGAAGAATAATATTAGTCATCATTATTCTTCAGGGGTTCTTGTTATACTTCATTCCGAGTAAAAGGGATACTTAGTGTTAATTATAATTACTTTCGTCATAGTATTAACGTCGCTTGCTTTAAAATATCATTCTCCATCTCAAGTTGCTTTACTTGTTTAGGTAATTTGATGAGTTCTGTCTGCTCATCTGTTAGATTATTTTTTTCTTTGAAAGTCCCAGTGGCTTGACTACGGCTAATCCACTTTTCTAAAGAAGAGGGTTTTAAGTCATACTCAAGGATAATGTCCTTTCTTTGCTTTGCATTTAAATAGAACTGAAACATTTGGTGCTTGAATTCATCTGTAAAACTTTGTCCTTCTCGTTTGGTCAATGTAGCTTCTAATCATGTGTAATAACCTCAGTCTACTGAACCTTACTTTTTCTGTCCAACTCAATGTAGTTTGGAAAATTTCGGGGTTTAATCGAGTGTTTTCGCGATTTTAGTTTATCGTAATGCTGTGAGAATAAAAGGGTTGGGGATTGTTAGATGTTTATGTTGAAGAGGAAGATAAAAAATATGTAGAATGAGGGCTAAAAAGAAATTTTTTCAAATGTTTATCAAAATAGTAATCAATTTCTACATATATCACTAGATTACTAAGGGTTTTATTTCTGACTAGTTTGTTTAGTTTGTTTATTATTTTTAGAAATTCTAGTATAATACGTATTGTTATTTTCGAATATTTTACAAATTTGGAGGTTTATGATGAAATTTGAAGAAAGTATTAGGCTAAAAGTGGTTTTAGTTAGTTGTGAAAATAAGATTGGTTTAGTTAACAATTTAAATAATGACGGGAATGAAATAGCAGAATTACCCTCCGATGGTTTGTTAGGCTTCATGAGCAGGATTAACCCTAATGTTATCTTTATATCAAGTGGTGGCACATACAGACTATTGAAGAAAGCAAATTTAAATGTAATAAGTATCTCTAAATATACAAAACATCCTGAAATGAGAGATGGCTTGGTAACATCTATAGACCACAAGGTTCATGGTGGGATAATGGCACAACCATTTTATAATGAAGATAATTTATATATTAAAAATTACGGAATGCTAAATGTTGATGCAGTAATAACAAATTTCAGTCCACTCAAACTGGAAAAGGTTCTAACGGTAAATGAATTTGAAGGTTTAAGAAATAGGATTGATATTGGTGGACCACTAATGTGTATGACTGCTAGGAAAGCATTCATTAACACCTTGTTATTGACAAATCCAAGTGATTATTTAGATGTAATTAAAGAACTAAATGGAAATGATGGCCTTGTCTCATTAGGATTAAGAACAAGACTTTTAAAAGAAGCTAATAAAATGTTATTTGAATACAATCAGTCTATTGATAAATTTTATGAGAATATTGACGTAAATATCCTGGTGAATTCTTATAAATAATATCAGATTACTATTTTTATTTGTTTAATAATCAAAAATGTATGAATAATGTCTGATAGAAAGTAGGAGAGTTTATGGGAAGATTTATATTCTTGAGTGATGTTGAGAATGTGCATTCTAAAATCAACAATTATATAAAAGATAATATTGATAATAAAAAAAAATCAGTTGCATATTTAAGAGCGAAATCTGATGAAGAGAACAAGTACTTTGCTAAAGTAAAGAATTACTACAATAGTATTGGTATTGAAGAAATAAGATATTTTGATCTCGATAAAAATTATTCTGAACAGGAGATTAGTAACATTTATAATTATTCTGCTATTCATTTGTCGGGTGGTAATACCTTTCAATTTTTGGATAGATTAAAAGAGAAAAAGATGATACAACCTTTAATAAATTATAGTGAAAATAAAGGACTTTTAATTGGTGTTAGTGCTGGTAGCATTATAATGACTGAAGAAATTTCTGTAGCAAATTATCTTGATGAGAATCATGTGAAGTTAGATTCTTTTGATGCATTAAATTTTGTGGATTTCGCATTTTTACCTCATTACAATATTTTAAACAAAGATAGTATTAATTTTAAGTTGAGGGAATACTCAAAAAATAACAAAAAGATTATTTACGCATGTTGTGATGGCAGTGGAATCATTGTCAATAACAAACAAATTGAGTTAGTTGGAGAAGTGGTAGAATTCAGTTTTTAGACTAGTCTATTTTTAGTAAATAATAAGAGGATAAATAGAGTTTTATAATAGTCTGTTTCATGCAAGTATAAGTGATTCTTATGGATATTTGATGAAACAACGAAAGAGTCATTAATGCACAATACAATCGTTCATTTTCTATAAAACTTTAGGATCTATTAGAAAGGGACAAACATATCTCCTTTAAAAAAGATAGTAAGAAATGTATTTGTGGTTTACGTAGATTTTTTTTTGATTGTTTAGAAGCAGAAAGAGGTCTATAGGTATGACAAGGCCCACATTACAAGTAATTTGTAAAATACTACAACTATCTCATGTGCTAGAAGGTTATGAAAGTAGTCTCTTTCAACATAAGGAACAGTTCCTTCAAGATATATTACACCTAGAAATAGAATTTCTTCAGACAAAGAAAATTGCACGTTTGATGTGAAAAATGGTTTTATAATTATGAATATAGATAAAACGATATCAATGAGGTGTAATTATGAATAATAAGATAATTAGGGGAAGTAGAATTTTTACAGATGATCAAATATATGAGAAAGAAAAAATACTGAATGATTTTAATAAGACAGACTTCCATTTTCCTTTGGAAAAGACAATATACGAAGTATTGGAGGAGAAAGCTAAACAATCTCCCAATAAAATTGCTTTAGAATTTATGGGCAAAAGTATGAGTTATAAGGAAGTTAACGAAAAATCGAATGTTATTGCTAGAAAGCTCAGACAAAGAGGCGTGAAAGCAAATGACATAGTTGCGATTATGTGTGACAGATCCTTTGAGATGATTCTAGGTTTATTGGGAATTATGAAATCAGGTGGTGCCTATTTACCAATAGATCCGGAATACCCTGAAGATAGGAAACGTTTTGTACTATCAGATAGTAAGTGTGAAGTTCTTCTAACCTATGGAAACGTGAGTGTTCCGAAAGGAACCAGATGTGAGGTAATAGACCTTGGAAGTGCAGACATATGGGAAGGTGAATCTAGCGATCTACCAAGTGTGAACACATCAAATGATTTAGCGTATGTCATATATACTTCAGGAACAACAGGACTGCCTAAAGGTGTTATGATAAATCATCAGGGTGTAGTTAATCAATTAAGTTACTTGGAATCAGAATACCC
>NZ_JAHCDO010000074.1:0-5101 GCF_050768835.1 Bacillus pfraonensis
TAAAGATAATGAGCATGCTAGTATATCCTTTCATAGCTTCTCTACTTTTTATCGCAATATCTTTGATTCCACAGTGGAATACGTCAATGCTTAGTTTTTCAAGTGTTTCTACTGCTTCAACAGGAACAGGATATTTTGGAACGATATGGATGATACTACCAATCATAGTATTCTCGTTTAATCATTCTCCTCTTATTTCGTCATTTGTTATGAAACAGAGAGCTACCTATGGAATAGAAGCTACTGATGCCAAGTGTGCTCAAATACAAAAAGTTTGTTATATCATGACATTCGTTGTTGTTATGTTCTTTGTATGGAGCAGCGCACTAAGTTTGACTCCAAATGATCTTAAAATGGCGAAAGAACAGAACTTATCAATCCTGTCATATCTTGCTAATGAGCTTAATTCGCCTCTAATCACTATTGCAGCTCCTATTATTGCTTTTGTGGCTATAACAAAGTCTTTCCTTGGCCATTATATAGGAGCATATGAGGTAATGCGTGATATGATTATCAAGTTCGGTAAAACACGTGGCAAAGATATAGAAGAAAAAACAGTTAAGACAATGATCCTTGCCTTTGTCGTATTAACATGCTGGTATGTTGCTTATGCAAATCCAAGTATTCTTGGAATCATTGATGCCCTTAGTGGTCCGTTAGTTGCTGCTATCTTATGTCTATTACCAATGTATGCGATCCGTAAAGTACCAGTACTAGCTAAATACAGAGGGAAAATGAGCAATGTATTTGTCATTGTTATAGGTGTACTTACTGTCCTAGCAAGTATTAAATCATTATTTTAATTCACTATTGTTGGTTCTGGTGCAAAAATAGTGGGATATGAAAAAAGAACGAAAGATTCCTAGCGGAATTGAATTTTATGTTGTTAAACCAAAGAGATCATGGATAAGATATATCTGTTTTTGGACAGACTTCTCACCTTGGAGAGTTTGTCCTTTTTTGATCATATGTATAACTTCTATTCCAGCAAGCACTTTTTTAGCTGTTTGCAATGATTTTAATCCAAGCATATTGGGGTGCCGTTCCAACAAACTTATAGTTCAAATCACAGATACCAACAAATTGTTCTGGCATACTGGAAAACGTTTTCCATTTTACCATCCCTCTTCCCTTCGGCATATTTGCATTATTTGCGTTATTCATGATTTATGTCCCCCTAATAATGTGTTTCTATATCTTGTGGTTGCACTTTTCGTATAGGAAACGCCCCGTAATATACTGTTTTTACCGAAACGTGTTCTGATTTCGTCCATGACTCGCGTTAATTTAATTTCCTTTTCACGTTGCATTACGTTATCGAACAACGAAATCTGTTCTTCTCCTTCTGTAATCGATAGCAAACCTCTTCCGTATGTTCTACTAAGATAATCGGAATTTCATCTATTGAATAATCGCGTAATAATATCTGACTCTTAGCGATAGAAGTTTCTGCCGGAATATGTTTTTCGGATATACGGCTAAAGTCTATACCATTACTATGTAAGTGTAATTCTGCTCCGATTACACCGAAATTTTGTTTCAAATACTTAAGCGGATAATTCGCCAGATTACCGATTGTATAAATCCCTTTCCGGTTTAACTTGACTTCCGTTTTACGCAATATACCCCAAAATTTACTGAGCGGCCTTATACTCCATAACTTCTCGGGTATATCGTCGTATGTCCACTGCGTAATGCCGTCTTGATTCCTCTTTGCTTCAATATCCATTGCAACCTTACTCATTAATAAATTTGGACCGATGCCGATTGTGCATTCGATACGAGTGCGGTCGTAGATCTCACGTTTAAACTTCAGCGCAAATTCATACGGGCTATTCGTAAATAAGTGTAAAGAATCCGTCATATCCATGAAGAATTCGTCTATGAAATACTGATGGAAGTCTTCAGGTGCCACGTATTGTATTGCTAAACCTGTTATGTAATTCGAACATTTAATATATGTATGCATGATGGGGTTTACGATAAGTATATCTTGTCGTTTTGGTATCTCGTATAATCTAGCCATTTTTTTGACACCTAGTGCTTTAACCGGTAGTGTTGCCGCTAGTACTATCGTACTAGCGACCCACTTCAATTCACATCGTCCACTACGGCAAGTTTTGTATATCGCGAGTCTAATTCTCTCTTGATACAACTGACTGATGCGTAAAAGCTACGTAAGTCAACACATAATATAATCCGATTAGGCAAAAGAGAATAATCGTACAAAGTAATCACTCCTAATAATAAGAACTTTTGTTCTTATTATACGCGAATTTACGTTCTTTTAGGGGCTTTTTTAATTCGAACTTATACTTTACAAAGCATTATATTCTCTATAAATTGCAATTAACCTAGAATTATAGAAAGATATAATTATTCATTCTGAATATTTAATCCAAATCTGGTTATGCATAATAATACTCATTAAGGCATTTAGGGAGCATCTGTGCCAAGAAGTAAAAAAATATATTTCAATAAAGAAGGACAGCATCTTTATGCTATCCCTCTTTTTCTGTTCAGATATATATTCCATTCTTGTGGCAAATTAACTGCCTAACATAACATAAAATAACAAAGCCGCTGCCTCTTGCCGTTTCATTATTTGTTTTGATAAATAATCTGCTGATCCATCTTCATTATATATAACCTCTGGTCCGACTAAGTGATGACCTACAATGTTTTTCACAGACTCTATCGCCCAATCATCAGTTTCTCCTTTTAAAGTAGCTTCTGCAGGTGGGGCCTCTAGCGTTTCTAAATAATGCCAAGCAATCCATGCTGCTTCTTGTCTAGTAATAGCACGATCTGGATAAAACTGTTCTCCCTCTTTTTCGTATAAAATACCCAGTTCATATAACTTTTGAATATGGGATGCATACTGATGACCCTTTACATCAGAAAATACAGGGTCTTTTTTTGAAGGTGGTGCAAAGTATGCAATTTGAGATAACCAATATGAAAACTCTCCACGTGTAAGAGGGGCTTCAGGAACAAAATTCCCCTCCTTATTTGCTTTTAATATATCATATTGATGTAAAGGATCTATAAATTTAGCATATGGATGATTTACCTCTACGTCTTGAAATCTCTTAGGTTCACTTAATTTCACCGCTGAACTACCAGAGTTCCAATGTATCATTTCTTTTACAGTACCATCTTCGTGAAGTTTAAACGCCATGTAATTACCCTTTTCATCTTCGAATAGTAAAGGATCTATTTGTTTTAATTCCTGTTTACCATATCTTTTATCACCTACAAATAACTTTCCTTCACTTATTTTTACATGTGTAATAAGGTTTTTCACCCGCAAATCACGGTACACACCTTCAAATTTTTTTAACTCTTCCTCGCTAGGTTTTAAATACTCTGGCTTCGTTTTATCTGGAAAATAGTGATTCATAAATTCATCAAATAATTCATAAGGAAGTGATGAACTATCTTTATTTGTGACAATAAAAACACCTATTTTCTGTTCAGGAATTAACCACATTAAAGAAGAGAATCCCGGTATATTTCCACCTTTCCCAAAAACATATTGACCATTATGGCTTTGCGGTAAAAAGAATTCAAATCCATATGTCATATTTGGATATTTTGGGTGCAACGCAAATTTTGTTTGTTGCATATCTTGCACAGTTTCAGTTTTTAGTATTTGTTTATTTTTGAATTTACCACCATTCAATTGAGCAATCATAAAATTGGCTACGTCACTTCCTGTAGAAAACATACTCCCTTGTGGCATGTCCGTCGGTCTTGTTTGATAAAATGGGATGACATCGCCTTTTTTATCGTATCCTGTTGCAAGCTTATCTTTAATAAAATTAGTCATAACAAAACTACTATTATGCATCTCTAAAGGGTAAAAAATATTTTTTGCCATATATTTATAAAAAGGTGTGTCTGTCAAATTTTGAACAATATATCCTTGCAGCATAGAAGCAAAATTATCATATGTATACGTATCTCCTGGTTTTCTCACTACTGTGGGCATATTTTCTTCTACATAATCTTTAAGTTGTGTATAGTCATTTATTTGATCATGAATATCCCCCGGTCTAGGATCCACGTCATCAAAACCTGTTGTATGGGTGAGTAAATGTTTCATTGTAACTGGTTCACTCACATTATTTTGGTACTTTAATCCCCCCATATAATTTACTATATCTTTATTTAAATCAATTTTTCCTTGTTCAACTAACTGCATTACAGCACTAGCAGTAAAAACCTTGGATACTGACGCTAATCGAAAAACTGTTTTTTTAGGATCGATTGGAATATTCTTTTCTTTGTTGGAAAAACCGTATCCTTTTTGAAATAAAATCTGATTATCTTTGACAACGACAATAGCTACACCAGGTGCATTTTCTGCTTTCATTTTCTCTGGAATTACTTTATTTGTGAAAACTTCTAGATCTTTAGCATTTAATGCTATAGAAGAAACTGTTTCAGCCTTCGAGTTATTACCACCCAAAAATACGAGAAAGAAACATAGACTTATAACTAATAAACTTCGAAAATGATGAATAATTCTATGACCTCTTCTTTCCAAATTAATTCCCCCTTTAAAGCTAGATTTGTTGATTATTTTCTCAGTGTTCTAAACATTGATTTGGATAATACAACCACATTCTACCATATTTAGACATGTTTACCTAATTTTATTTGTATTCTGTAATTTCACCTTCCTCTGACTGTATAAACAGTTTGATCACCTGCTATCTTTGATTCTAAACAATGGTACCTGATTGAAGAATAAGATTAATATAATGTCTTAATTATCAATAGCAAGGAGTTTAGAGATACAAGAAAGTTTATATTATCTTCTGTTTATTAGCTAAGTGAATTTGTGGCGGTGCATCAAAAAGGATATGTATTTGATCCTCTTCACCGTTCATTTCAATAATTGTACAGTTCCACTTTGTAAATAGGTTGTGGGCAATCTCCTCAAGCCTATTTTTTTATCGTTTTCCGACAGAAGACTCCTTCCTCAAAAATGTGAAGGTGTGAAAACACCAATTTTAGGTGGGAGATGAATGTCGGTAGGCGTAAGCCTACTTTTTTTAGTATACTGTAGGTATCCTACGAAAAAAGTGAGGTG
>NZ_JAHCDO010000075.1:0-4836 GCF_050768835.1 Bacillus pfraonensis
TAAAGAAAAACGACAGTAGTAGCCGACGGCTACTAAAATAATATCTTTCCTGAATTGTTTTCCTTTAAAATATCCCATTTATGATTCTCCTCACTCTGTTTTGCAAAAGTTTAGCTTAGTTTTAAAAACTTTGCAACAGAACCATAGGAGGAATAAGAAACTGCATACGCAGCTGAAGAGGATGTTTCACAGAATATCGATAAGTCGGGATTGTTGGTGAGGAGAACTTCTGATAATAGGACGTTATGTTAACTGATTATGTATACGATATACATCAAATCAAAAAGAGGCTGTACAGCCTCTTTTCTACTATTCACTGATTTTATAGCAACAATCAATTCAATAGATTGATTATCCCTTTTTTGATTTAATGATGAAATAAACGAATACCCGAATAAGCCATTACCATCTCATATTCGTTTGCTGCTTGTATAACTTGATCATCACGCAACGAACCACCGGTTTGGACCACATACTTAACACCACTTTGAGCGGCTCGGTCAATGTTATCACGGAATGGCAGAAAAGCATCGGAAGCGTAGGAAACTTCTTTTAAGCCTGTTAACCATTGTTTTTTCTCATCTTTAGTCAATCGCTCAGGTACTACTTGAAAATATTGTTTCCATTGTTGTTCTTCTGCAGGAGTAATATCATCATTTATCCAACCATCAATCGCATTGTTTATCTCAACATGGGATATTCCTTGTCGGAAATTCATTTGGAGTGCAAGTGGATGTTGTCTTAACCACCAATTATCCGCTTTTTCAGCTGCTAATCGGGTACAATGGATTCGTGATTGTTGTCCTGCACCAATTCCAATTGTTTGACCATCTAGTGCAAAACAAACCGAATTTGATTGGGTGTATTTTAGTGTGATCATAGAAACAAGAAGATCCCTTTTAACATTATCAGAAATTATACGCTGTATCGTAGCAATGTTATCAAAAATTCCTTCTGAGATGAGTATATCATTTCTTTCTTGTTCCATTGTGATTCCAAATACTGCCCTTTTTTCAATTGGCTCAGGTACATAGTCGGGGGCAATCTCTAAGATAAGGTACTTTCCTTGTTTTTTCTTTTTTAAAATTGCTAACGCATCTTCATCATATCCTGGTGCAACAATCATATCAGAAACTTCTTTTTTCAGAAGGTTTGCTACAGTTATATCTACTGGGTCACTAAAAGCCGCACAGTCACCAAATGAAGACATTCTGTCAGCTCCTCTTGCTCTTGCGTAGGCAATAGCTAATGGAGACAATTCCAGCCCTTCAACAAAATAAGATTTTGCAAGCCGTTCACTTAGTGGACAATAAACAGCTGCACCAGCTGGACTTACGTGCTTAAACGATGCTGCTGCCGGTTGACCGACACTTTGTCTAAGTTCTCGCACAAGTTGAAACGCATTTAATGCGTCTAAAAAATTAATGTAACTTGCCTCACCATTTAAAATCTTAATGGGCATTTTTTTTGTAGAATATACTTTTGCTTTCTTTTGATGTGGATTCATTCCATACCGTAAATCAATATTATTCATCTACTTAAACTCCTTTCTGAAAATAAAAAAAGTATTTGAACGTAAGTTCAAATACTTTGCCCAGGCGTACGGCAGATGTTTGTGTGCTCCCTCATGGTTCTCCATGTTCACGCCAGTAACACACAATTGATTTATAGGTAAATTGTACATAATAATGATAATTTTTACAACAAGAACTTTATTTGATCTTTATGTACACCATTACTAAAAATTCTGGTTGTACTTTGAATAAAATGTAACTTCCGCTAATGATGCGTTATGTCAACTTTACATGTATAGGATATACATCAAAAAATCTGAACAAGTAAATGTTTTCAAATGGTACAATTAGGAAAAGAGAGGTGAACAAATTATGGCCAAGAAAACAGGGTGGTCTTATATCGTCGGTTTAACATCGCTGGCAAGCATTGCATTACTCTGGGCAAACCTTGCTAATTTAATTCCAAATCAGGTTGTTTCCCTAAGTGTTTCTATTGTTATGATTGTCATTGCAGCAGGAGCCAGTCTGACAGGACTTTACCGACTTAAAAAGAAAAAATATTGAGAACGGATCGTGCCTCTCTCCAAATGGAGAACGGTTTGCTATAAAAAACTTTAGATATGGAGGAAACCAATGAAATTCTATGTGGCATCAAGTTTTCAAAACATAGACAACGTTAGATACGTTAGCGAAAAACTAAAAAGCAAAGGATTCACTCATACATATGATTGGAATCAAAATGAAAGAGCCTCAACGTTTACTGACTTAATAAACATAGGTCAAGCTGAGAAGAATGCTGTAATAGAATCAGATTTTATTGTGGTGCTACTGCCTGCAGGAAAAGGAAGCCACATTGAATTTGGAATTGCTTTAGGTACAGACAAGAAAATATATCTCTATTCGCCCGATGAGGAATTTAACAACTTTGAAACAACGAGTACGTTTTATCATCTACCACAAGTAGAGCATGTTACAGGCAGTATAGATGAACTAATAGATGTTTTGACCCTAAAGGTGTCTGTTATTTGAATCGAAACGCCTTTTACAGCCACAAAGTGACTTCCAATAACGAGAATTATGTCAATGAGCTGTCCATATGGACAGCTTATTGTATTTTTTGCTTAGCGTGGTTTTTTTCCGTTTTGCGGTCTGTACCCCTTCCTAAGCTCCATGACATTCTAATTCTTTATTCTCTAATCTTTAAAAGGAGCATTCATCACCCAATCTGAAAACCCCATACGAAGCATAGAAGAACTTAAATTATTTGGCTGTTGCTGTGTATTTTTTAGATTGGAATCATATTTAATAAGTTCAATCATAGATTTTTTGAAACCTAATCGAGGATAAACCTCAATTATAAAATTAAATGTTTCCTCCGGAATATCTTCTATACGTAAACCAACTATATCCATTCCCGCCCCGAAATGAACTAAAGCAATCTCTGGTTGTTTTTCTTTAGCAATTTCCAAGGTGTGTAGAATAATAGCTTCACGTACCACATCAATTTTATCTTGTGAAAAACCATGGGAATGAAGGAATTTTTCTGCATGATCAGCACCTTCATATTCAAATGAATGTTTACAACATACATGCTCTGTAAGACCAACATCATGTAAGATAGAAGCAAGATAAAATAACTCCTGATCATATTTAAATCCATATTTTTTTCCCAATGCATCACCAAAAGCATATGTCCGTAAACAATGATTATAAAGAAATTCTGGAGAAATCTCGTAAACCAATTGGGTAGCTTCTTTTGCTACTTTACTATCTGGAATAATAATGTTATGCATAATTTCCTCCTTAGTTTTAATTGTTTTTCAATAAATTCATGTCGGATATCAATAGCATGATAAGAATGTTACGTGCTAATCAAATACTAACTCTCTCACCCTCTTCTTTTAGAAATTCTACTTTCATCTCAAAAAAGACCGAACGGTCTCTTTTAAGGTAACTTATTATATGTTAATGTACAACTAAAACATGTTACAATTTTTTAACAATAATAATGGAGGATATTATGCAAAAAGGTGAACAAACACGGAGAAACATTGTTTTAAAATCGGCAGAATTGTTTAATCAAAAAGGCTATGCTGGCTGTTCGATGAATGACATTATGGAGGCTACAGGGCTACAAAAAGGGGGGATTTATCGTAATTTTAAAAGTAAAGATGAGATTGCTTTAGAGGCATTTGAATACGCCATTGATACTGTCTCTCAACATTTTTCTGAGGCGATACGCAATGCTAATACAACATTAGAAAAGGTTGGTGCTTTTTTTAATGTATATGAAGATGTAATAGATGATCCACCAATAAAAGGGGGATGTCCTTTGCTGAATACTGCTGTAGACAGTGATGATACGAATCTACTGTTAAGAGAAAAGGCACTTGAAGTTTTCTATACATTTCTCAATATGATTGAAGGGATTATAGTAGAAGGTATTCAGAACGAGGAGTTAAAACCGGATATCGATACAAAGGCGGTAGCTTCCTTTATTATTGCAACCCTAGAAGGAAGTATTATGGCTAGTAAACTAGAAAGGGATAATAAACATGTTACTTATAGTAAGCAACACGTGCTGCGTTATTTGTTTATGCTAAAAATTTAGCTCATTTTTTATTTTGAGAAACAACGGGCTTTTGACTTAATGGCGATGAGATTGTATTCGAAATAGAAAGATAATCTAAGGAGAATACAATCTATGCTACAATCCATTTTTTATATGTATTTCACCTAAATTCCTTAAAAAGCTGATTATCCCTTAGCGTTTAGGAAATCGGCTTTTTCTATGTGAAAAATTGCTTAGCGTACGAAATTCGCATTTTGTTGATGCTACCCCATGCCCATCAAGCTAACATTTTGAGACATCCCCATTACGAGAAATTTACCTTTTTACAGTTATTTATGAGAATTCGACTCATTTTTTCGTTTTGGGGGACAACCAATTTCTTAAGTTGATGGCGATGTGGCGGGACCCCACATCCATCAACTTAAGGTATATGTTTATACAAAGGCGGATCTTTCCATGTAATTTTTCATTATTTTTTATAGACATCCTAAAAGTAGGCATATCAAATAAACCCTGACGGATTACAATTTTTTCACTATAATTATGCTACCTGATGAATGGAAGTGGTATACTCATAAACAACACCCAAAATATCAAAGACTGTTTTTTTCTCATATCTGTGGGATTTTCGTCCGTTTCGCTGTAGGAGGTTAAACAGACGAAGGAGAATCTTTGATAATTCTTGGGTGTTTTTTTGTAATGCTTGATGAAACAGTAAGAAATAATCTTTAATCATGTACATCGCTTTAT
>NZ_JAHCDO010000076.1:0-10851 GCF_050768835.1 Bacillus pfraonensis
AGAAAAACAAAAACACATTGTTATCTTGGCGTTTGGATGAAACCTATATCAAGGTGAAAGGGCAATGGTGTTATTTATATCGAGCAATTGATAAAGAGGGACAAACACTTGATATTCAACTTCGTCAAAAACGGGACACACAAGCAACATATGCTTTTATGAAAAGACTTGTTCGAACTTTTGGAGAACCAACGGTTCTGACGACAGATAAGGCCCCTTCTTTAGCTTCCGCATTCAAAAAATTAAAGGAGATAGGTCTTTACAAAAATACCTTTCATCGTACAATCAAGCACCTCAATAATATCATTGAGCAAGATCATCGACATGTGAAACGTCGATTCTCCCGTTCTTTAGGGTTTCAAAGTCTTCGCCATGCCTCACGTACTATTAAAGGTATAGAAACTGTTCATGCCATATACAAACAAAAACGAAGTCTTCAACCAAACTTCGTTTTTTCGACGTATAACGCATTACATGAATTATTAATAGTTTCATAAAACTGGTCCACAATATTCTCCATCTCTTTATGTCTTCGGAAACTTTGCAACAGAACCCGTCTCTTTACATGCCTATGATCCTGCTCTATGAGATTATTAAAATGTTTGATTGTACGATGGATTGTAGTCTGATAAAATCCTTGTTTTCTTAATTTGTTAAATGCGAAAAGTAATGCCGGCGCTTTGTCTGTAGTGAGAACCGTAGGTTCTCCAAAATGTTTTACTAATCTTTTCATGAAGGCATAGGCAGCCTGATGATCCCGTTTTTTACGAAGTTGAATATCCAATGTGTGTCCATCTTTATTAATTGCACGATAGAGATAACGCCATTCTCCCTTAACTTTGATATAAGTCTCATCCAAATGCCAAGATAAGCGCGCAGATTTATTTTTCACTTTCCAAATTTGATAGATGAGATTGCCATATTCATGAACCCATCGCATGATAGTTGTTGGGTGAACTGAAATACCTCGTTCTTTCAGGATTTCAGATACATCGCGATAACTTAAAGAAAAACGACAGTAGTAGCCGACAGCTACTAAAATAATATCTTTCTTGAACTGTTTCCCTTTAAAATATCGCATTTGTGATTCTCCTGGCTTCTTTTTTCTAGAGTGTATCCTCATTTAGAAAACTTTGCAACAGAACCGTGTGAAAACTTAGCTTGATGGCGATGTGACGCTATCCCTAATTTAGCTTGTTTAGAAAGGATAACGTTTTTTGGTATTTGAGGGTATTAAAATCTCCTGAGTTGATGATTATGTATGGTGATCCCTATATGGAAGTACAGGTTTATTAATATTATTTAAAAAAGATTGAATAATATTAATAAATATTTTAATATTATTAATAAGGAGGTGTGTTATGGAAAGAAATGAAATTCCATCTTGGCTTTTGGCATTAGATAAAAACAACGTAGAATTTATAAGGAAATTCATTTTGAACTCTGGTTCTTTAAAGGATATGGCTAAAGAATATGGTGTATCCTATCCAACGGTTCGAACAAAGCTAGATAATTTAATCAAAAAAATTGAACTCCATAGTAAAGAGGATGATGTTGAGTTTGTGAATATGGTAAAGAATCTAGTCATTGATGAACGTATAAGCTTAGATGTAGCAAAAATAATAATTGATAAATATAAAAAAGAAAGAGATGACGTCTAATGAGCAATCTGACTCAACTTATAGTAGCAATTGTAATTTTAGTAGCCCAACATTTTCTTTCGAGAAGAGAACAAGTATATTTTGGAGCAATTTTACCAACATTTTATATTTTGTTTTTGATATATGGAAACATGACAAACTTATTTAAAGATGGTAATGGTAAGGAGTTAATTTTTTTAGGTGTATTTGGGACAGTAATTTTAATGGGAATTTGGGTATCAGGCCGTGTGCATGTTTCAAAGAAAAGAGAGAAAGAAATGGAGAAAATTGAAGTTCAGAATATGTAATGTTTTGTTATAGAATTAACTATCAAGTTTGATCTGACTTTTTCATAACAATGTTAGTCTTATCTAGAAAACAAGAGCCTATTTTTGATTAAAATTTTTTCAAAATGGGCTTTTGTTTTTACTTTGCACTTCTCGGCACGATTGCTTCTTCTACTCCTAATAAACCTATTTTTAGGGGTTCAGCCCATACCCATCAAGCTAGTATTTTGAAACGAAAATTTTATTACTTTCCAGTTATCTATGAGAATTTAGTTCATTTTTTTCGTTTTGGGGTAGTTTATTTTTGTTAGGTTGATGGATGTGGGGTACCGCCACATCGCTATCAAGCTAAGGTTTTGAAATACCCCCTAAATGAAAATTTTCTTTCTCTACAGATAGTTATTCTGAGAAGTCAGCTCATTTTTTCAGTAGATCCTTCCCTAAAATTTTGACATAAATGATAATGTAAAATGGTTATTCCCTATGTTCTTCCATCTTCTTATAGTAATCAATCTTTTCTTCAATTTTCACCAGATTATCCTTCAACTCTTTAATTTCTTTAAGGACTTTGTTTTGATGTATTTCTAACAATTTTCGTCTAGCGCTTATTGTAGGTTCACCTTGACTTCGTAAATCAGAAAAAAGTTTCATATCTGTGACTGACATTCCTGTTACTCTTAAACGGATTAAGAAATTGATCCAAGAAATATCAGCTTCTGAATATTGACGATAACCATTGATATCTCGGCTCACCTCATGAAGTAACCCAATTTTTTCGTAGTAACGTAAAGTGTGCACAGTAAGTCCCGTTATTTTTGAAATTTGTTTAATAGTAAATATCTTTTCCATAAAATTCATTATAACACAAAGAAAAGGGGTTGCTTTAGAGTGCACTCTAAGGTGTAACGTTTAATCAAGAGTTACTTTTTAATCAATTGATACTATGCAACATAGACGTACTAAATGATTAAAAATTTAAATTGATAAATTTTTAGGAGGCAAATGCAATGAGTAATGAACGTTATCAGCGTGGCTGGCAAAAACTAATGGAAGTAGATGGAGAAGGTGGACAACGTGTTATAGATTCACTAAAAGATATTGCTCCTGATCTTGGTAAATATGTTGTTGAATTTGTTTTTGGTGATATCTATCCTCGAGAAGGATTAGACCTTAAACAACGTCAATTGGTTACAATCGCATCACTAATTACACAGGGTGGCTGTGAACCACAACTTAATGTCCACATTAACGCGGCACTTAATGTTGGTCTCTCACCAGATGAGATAGTAGAAGCAATCATGCACTGCATCCCTTACACGGGCTTTCCACGAGTCCTTAATGCAATCTTTGTGGCAAAACAAATTTTTGAAGAACGTAAGCTGAACTTAGGATAAGATACTATTAATGAATAAGCTCAGTCGAATCAATTACCTTATTTTTTATAATAGGGGGCACTATACAATTACTATCAACCTAAGATGAATTTATACCCATAATTCATAGAAAGCGTTATTCTCTTTGTAGAAATATACAGAAAGGATGGCGTTTTTGTATGAATCTTTCGATTCAAAATAAGTTTCATTTGTTTGCTGAAGAGCTACAGCGATATCTATCTCCACATATTCTTCAACAACTCGCACAGGAGACAGGTTTTGTAAAACGTAAAAGTAAGTATGGCGCGCGAGATTTGGCTGCTTTATGTATTTGGATTAGTCAACACGTAGCAAGTAGTTCCCTTACTCGATTATGTAGTCAGCTTTATGCAAATACAGCTACACTTATGAGTCCAGAAGGACTTAATCAACGTTTTAACCGATGTGCTGCTTTATTTCTACAGCTTGTATTTTCCCTTTTAATCAAAAGCAAACTAAACGATTCGTCTCAAATCTCAAACCAATACACCGCTTATTTTCAACGTATACGTATTTTAGATGCTACTATTTTTCAAGTACCCAATCATTTGGCCCCTATTTACCCTGGTTCAGGAGGATGTGCACAAACAGCTGGTATTAAGATTCAGCTAGAGTACGATTTACATAGTGGAAAATTCCTCAATTTTCAAATGGAACCAGGTAAAAACAATGATAAAACCTTTGGTACAGAGTGTTTGGATACCTTACGCCCAGGAGATTTATGTATTCGAGATTTAGGATACTTTTCTCTAAAAGATTTAGATCAGATGGATCAACGGGGAGTATTCTATGTTAACTCATAGTATTACAACTCTTAATCCGAAGAAACATAAAAAAATTTATGGAATTGAATTAAAAAATGAAGCTTTAGATGCTGTAGGTATATATGAGGGACTAGAAAGATATCAAGTGAACTGTCCAGTTACAAAACTAAATGTAGATGAATTAGATGAGATTATTGATTTTGCACATTCTAAAGGAGCATATGTACATCTGATGGAGCTTATTGGTCATGAAGATAACAAAAATTTTTATAAGGAAAATTTCATTTCACTTGAACCTATAAAAGCTAAATTATATGAAAAGTGTTATCAATACTTTTATTCAAGGGTAGACATATGTCATTATTATGGTTCTGTTGCAAAGATTTCTAAACTAAGATAACCTGTAGAAAAAGTGTGAGCAGGAGAATGATATATGGGGTATTTTAAAGGAAAACAGTTTAAAAAGGATATTATTTTGGTAGCCGTCGGCTACTATTGTCGTTTTTCTTTAAGTTATCGTGATGTATCTGAAATCTTGAAAGAGCATGGTGTTTCGGCTCACCCAACAACCATCATGCGATGGGTTCATGAATATGGAAATCTTATCTATCAAATTTGGAAGAAGAAAAATAAAAACGTTCCATTATCTTGGAAACTAGATGAAACCTATATAAAAGTCAAAGGAAAATGGTGTTATTTATATCGTGCAATTGATAAAGACGGGCACACATTGGATATTCAACTTCGTAAAAAACGGGATCATCAGGCTGCCTATGCCTTTATGAAAAGATTGGTCAAAACGTTTAGAGAACCAACGGTTCTCACTACAGACAAAGCACCAGCATTACTTTGCGCATTTAACAAATTAAAAGAACAAGGCTTTTATATAAATACAACTCATTGTACAATCAAGCATTTGAACAATCTCATTGAACAGGACCATAGGCATGTGAAGCGAAGATTTTCCAAATCCGCAGGATTTCAAAATCTTCGCCACGCTTCCCGTACCTTGAAAGGCATCGAAACCATTCATGCTTTATATAAACGAAACCAAAGTCTTGGCTCAGACTCCGGTTTTTCGACATACAATGAATTACAGGAGCTACTAATAATCGCATAAAATGTACAACTTTTTGTTGGCATCACTTAGCCTTAACAAAACTTCGCAACAGAACCCTTAAAAGTCTTTCGATTTGTTTTTGGATGGTAAGACATTTCGCTCCATTTTTTCATAAAGTTTAAGTAATTCTTTGATAAATGTAATTTTAGGTGTTAACCAATACGAAAATAATGCTGAAATACTTCCTAATAAAGCTCCCGTTACGACATCGAAAGGATAATGAACGCCTACCCAGATACGAGAGATAGCTACACAGAATGCAAGCACAAGCCATAACCATCCAACCTTTTTACGAACAAGCCAAAATGAAAAGCAAATTGAAAAAAATAGAATCGTATGGTCACTAGGAAATGAATTATCTACTGCATGATCGACAAGTTTATTAACATCAGGTAATACTGCAAATGGTTGATAATTCAAATGAAATTCCCCTGCGAGTTTTCCAATTATCTTAGCAGTCACAAAAGCAATCATCGCTTGAACAACCATCATTCTATTTTGATTAGATCGAGTAAACCAATACACTACAATAATTAAAGCTAAGAAATACTCCATATATTCTGCCAAAAATATCATGGTTGAGTTTAGAAACGAATATTGTTTACCTAAATCATTGATAGCTCGAAAAGCATCAATATTTAATTGAGAAAAAGACATTTTCAAATCTCTCCTTAAGTGCGTATATTTCTATAATTTTTTGTTGTTTTTCAAACCTTAGGTAGCTTCAAATGTTACATTTATCGGACGAGGAATTAAGAAGCACAATTCAAGCGGCTACAAATAAAAGCGAATCTTTTAATCGGGTACGGCAACGATTACTTCTTTTTGAAGCCACTCGTCAGTTTTAAAGTTTTTGAAGTATTTTACTATACCGAATATGACTTCGGTATAGTTGTTGAATGAAAAATTATTATTTTTCTTTACCGAAAACGTAATAGCCCGTAAGGGGTTCTGTTGCAAAGTTTTCTACATGAAGATACACTCTAGAAAACAAGATCTAGGAGAATCAGACATGAGGTATTTTAAAGGAAAACAATTCAAGAAAGATATTATTTTAGTAGCTGTCGGCTACTACTGCCGTTTTTCTTTAAGTTATCGCGATGTATCTGAAATCCTGAAAGAACGTGGTATTTCAGTTCACCCAACAACCATCATGCGATGGGTTCATGAATATGGCAATCTCATCTATCAAATTTGGAAAGTGAAAAATAAATCTGCACGCTTATCTTGGCATTTGGATGAGACTTATATCAAAGTTAAGGGAGTGAACTTCAACAATTACTAGCTATTTCCTAAACATTGTTCCTCATTTACCAACCTGTTTATGCTTTTTTCAAACTTTGCAACAGAACCCAAAAGAAATATTTAAACAATATCGTGGAACAGGATCATCGTTTTATAAAGAAGCGAGCTCGTTCTATGTTAGGATTGAAATCATTTCGTACAGCCACTTACATACTGAGTGGTATAGAAGCGATGCATATGATTAAAAAGAAGCAGGTTCATCAAGGGGTGAAATCTGTCCAAAATCGAAAAGAATTCATTGATAAGCTGTTCGGTATCGTATCAAAATCCGTAAGTTAGCAGAAAATTCATATCCTACGTTTTTTATAGATTATCTTTGCACCAGAACCTTTTATAACATATAAAGCCCGGCAAACTATATTTTGCCTGAGCTTTATATAAATTTAGTATAAAATTAAATACTATATATTTATAATGAGGATTATTTTTAATATTTATACAACTTTAGAGACCCTTATTGCTGCGTCTACACCAGATAGAAATGCACCATGGCAACTTGATATATATTTGTTATTACAAGCTTCACCAGTAAAGAATAATTTTTGGTCAATTGGAAGACATAAACTTTTTCGGTAATGATGACTTCCTGGCTTCGCCATTGAATATGAACCAAAACTCCACGGATCCTGCCCCCAACTAGTAGTTACTCCTTTGGTGTAATCTTGAAGCACCTTTGTTCCTAAAAGCGATTCTATCTTACTTAAAGCAAACTCAATAGATCGTTCCTTTCTGTCTTCCTCTAGGTAAGATGCTAACTTTCCACCAACCCATACTAAAACCATGCTAGTATTTGAAATGTTGCTTGTAATTCCTATCCTATAATCATCTTCTAATAAAATTGCTTGATCGCTTCCTAAATCGAAGATATCTTTTTCAAACTTTAGAGCAATATGATTACATTTAATCATAGGAAGTTCTTCTATAGCACGAGTCTTCCAAGACGGTAAAGGAGGATCAAAGATAATATTTTCAGATGCTAAAACGCCAGTAGATACAGTTATAATAATTGTCTTTGCTTTAATTGTACCTGAATCTGTTTTTAGAGTAACTCCATGGTCCCCCCATTGGATACGTTTTACAGGAGTATTTAATCTAACAGGAATATTTTGACCATAATGACTAATAACGTTACCATATCCTTGGCGACAAAACCAATCTTGTCCATGACCTGTTGCCTGATAAAAATCAAGGGTAGACAACATGTTAGTCTCTATACCGAATGTCCATAGACCTAACATATTAGCAACATATTTTTCCCATTTGTCTTCTGTACTTAATATGGAACTAACAGATATGTCCTTTCCTACCTTTCCTTTATCTAAAATTAAACGAATTCCATTATTAAATCTATGTTCAAAATCACCAATCTCCTCTGCGGATAAAGGAGTACCTCCAGCTTTTAAAAAATGAAGATGCTCAGACTCTGGATATAATTCAAATTTATTATCTTTAGCATATTCAACCCATGGATTTACTGGTCCGTCATGTAGATAACGACATCCAAGGTCAAATGGAATCCCAAATATTGATGTATCTGTCCAAGCTCGTCCTCCTATTCTGTCCCTCGCTTCTAGAGTAAGAACTGTTTTACCGCAATTTAGAAGAGTCCGAGTTGCTGCTAATCCAGAAGCACCAGCACCGATTACAACTACATCTACATCTGTAGTTGTATGATTAGAATATTTCAAAGTTACCAGTCCTTGCGACGTTTTCCATATATTTAGCATGAAATAAATATCAAACCATAAATACCAAATGTATGTCAACTAGTACTATTTATTCAGTAAACATATACTTTTCGTTTAGTAGCTTTAAAGAATAACTTATTAAACATTAACGTTTGTATAAGATTTAAATACTTTTAAGACATTCTTTATACGCGTATCAACCTCTTGATAACTTTCACCTAAAACTAGTACCATACCTGTTCGCTGTGTGGTATCTACCTTTGTATCAGGAACTGCTTGCCCTGGATTCCAACTGTATTCAACATGATCTACACCAGGTAAGTTCATTAGTACAGAACGATCAGGTAATGACTTTAAATCCGGAGATACAGAAGGTAAATATACCCAACCAGTGCAATGATTAGCCTCTAAACGAGGTACTGTAACTTTTTCACCTAATGATAATTTTATCAATACCTCATACAAATCTATGTTAAACATAGATTTAAACGCAGAGTAAATAAGACCACCGCCAACACGGGCTCCACATTCACTAAATATAAACTCATCATTTTTAGAACAATAGAACATCTCTAAATGGAATACACCATTACTTAGTCCTAGTGCATGTAAAGATTTGGTGATGAATAAACTTATTTTCTTGTAAAGTTCTTTATTTGTATTAGGATGTAATGTAATACTTTGTACAATTCCTCCATCCTTTATACCAATTAACGGAAAAGCATATTTTGAAACTGTAAATAACTGAATTTCACCGTCTGAGATCCAGCCATCAACGTGCCACTCTTCTCCGCTTACAAATCGTTCGATTACTAAACTACGTGGTGATTCAGGGTCATTATGATTCTTATGTCGGTTACCTAAATGGTCTATGAACTCCTGTAACTCTTTTGCATTGTGAGCCACTTGTGTATCAGCAGTTCCTGCTCCAGTTACTGGCTTAACTACTACTGGGTATGGATGATCTTCTGAAATTTTATAATCTTTTACATCATCAATTATCCAAGAATCCGTCACGGGAACAATACCTCGTAGCAAGCTCTTTTGATAATACTTATCTCTAAATGCTACAGCAATTTTTGAATCCATATATGGAGTGGAAAGTGCATGACTCAGAAGAGCAGCATTAACCACAAAATACTCATCATATGTACATACAGCATCAAATTTAAGCTTCCTAGCTCTAGCTAAGGAGCACAGTATAGTTTCGTCTTTTGAAAGATTCTCCACAAAAATCCTATCTTCATTCTCTTTTAAAGGAGGGAGGTTTTCTATTGGCTCCCAAGGATCAATCAAAGTTGTTACCTCTATACCTAATCTTTGACAAACTTCCACTAACTCCTGACGGTAACCTAGTAACAGAATGGAACGTTGTTCACCCATATAATTCTCCTATCGATATTTAATTTTATGACATTCTAATATGAGATTATTTTTTCCAGTTTAAATGCATTACTAAACAAGAGAGGCATGCCCCAGACTTTTCAAATTCAGACATATGAACCAAAGTCGGATTAAGATTTGCGAAGTGAGCTATTCTTTCAACAGCTTTAACTTTAGATAACTCTCGCTCATATCTTTGGTTATCTTTAGAAAGAGAATCAATAATTGAGTCATTATATAGTTTATTACCTAACACAACGCTATTTAACGCTCCAGTTTGTGCATCAACTTGTGCTACAGGTATAATCTCAGCAAATTTTTCAATTTCTTTGATTGTTTTATTGTCTACAAGATCCACACATACAGCCACCTTTTCTTCTGTTAATGGGAGTACACATCCATCTAGGTGGTAGCACAACGGATCATTCATCTCAAAAGGAATGACATGTGCGTCAAAGGTTTCCTCAAACCATTGTAAGAATTTACGGGATGTTCTCATACCATGAGCACCTACGTAAACATTGTTGCGTATATGCTTAAAGTCTGCTTCTCCCTCAAAGAAATAAGGTGCTCTAACTACTCGGTAGCCAAGTTGTGAAAGGAAATTAGCTCCTACAATATCTTCACCACGACGTGGTGTAGATTTAAAGTTTGATAAAACTACAGTGTTTGGGACATGGGCTGGGACTAGACCTAAATTTGCAACATAAACAAGATCTTGTAAACCAGGGTAAGGTGGAAGCTGAAAGACTAATGCGTCTTCACTTAATTTATGAACAAAACCATGAAACTCTTCTACAGCACGCGGAAGGTTTACTAATCGCCTTCTGGGCTCATTCTCTCCATCCAAGCATTATTCGGAATCTCTGCTGAGAGGCCAAATGGTGGTGATAGTAGCAAAGCAGGACGGTTCATTTCATGAATTGAAAGCCAAGGTGAAGATCCCTCGCTTTCTTCCAAAGTTGATGGAGTAAACTCTAATAGGTCTAACGTTTTCATAATTGTAGTCAATCCAATCACTCACTTTATTTTTAAATTTGTAAATAAATGTATTTCTCAGAAAATTATAAAACTATAAATTCGAAAGGTCAAACATTTTTTGAAGATGAACGGTTCTGTTGCAAAGTTTGAAAAAAGCATAAACAGGTTGGTAAATGAGGAACAATGTTTAGGAAATAGCTAGTAATTGTTGAAGTTCATTGTACGTTGAAAAGGCGGAGTCTCTTTGAAGACTTCGCCTTTGTTTATATAG
>NZ_JAHCDO010000078.1:0-3998 GCF_050768835.1 Bacillus pfraonensis
TATAATACAAACTGTGGAGGAATACATCCACTACTATAATAATGAACGGATTCAGAGAAAATTAGATAATATGTCACCTATAGCTTATAGGAAACATGTTGTCTAGGTGTTTTTTCTTTGTCTCACCAAATGGGGTCAGACCATTAATGAAATAGAAGAGGAGGGCGTTTTTTTTTATGAATTTTATGTGAAACAAATAAATATTCAATAGAATATCACGACTTTATACTGGTCTTTCTGCTATAATGTATAGCGTTTTATAATATTATTTGAATTTAAGGAGAAAAATTCATGAAGCAACATGAGAAACGCTCAATTGCATTTATACTTACAATTGTGTTACTGTTAACTGCTTGCAGTAGTAAAGCTATAAAAACAAATGAAGCAGTGAAAAAACAAGTATTAAACGTAACGGTATCAGAAGAAATTCCTTCCCTTGACACAGTGAAAACAATGGATGGTACATCATCACATGTGATGCAAAATATATTTGAAGGATTATATGTTCTAGATCATCAAGATAAACCTATTTCAGGTGTGGCAAAGTCATTTGAGAGAAGTGAAGATGGAAAAAGATATATATTCCATTTACGTAAAGATGCAAAATGGTCAAATGGAGAAGCTGTAACGGCACATGATTTTGTCTACGCCTGGAAACGTACTTTAAATCCGGAAACTGCCTCGCAGTATGCATATATGCTCTTTTATTTAAAGAATGCAAAGGGAATAAATGAAGGGAATATTCCTATTGAACAAATAGGGGCAAACGCAAAAGATGATTATACATTAGAGGTACAATTAGAACAGCCGGTTCCTTATTTTTTACATTTATTAGCATTGCCTATTTATTTACCACAGAACGAAGCCTTTGTTACAAAGCAAGGAAAAAATTATGGGCTAGAACCTAAATATGCTATATATAATGGACCATTTGCATTAGAAACATGGAAGCACGAACAAGAATTTCAATTGAAGAAAAACAATACATATTGGGATAAAGGGAAAGTAAAGCTAGATGAAATAAATTTTCATATTGTAAAAGATACGATGACAGCTGTTAATTTGTATGAATCTGGAAGTCTTGACCGAGTGCCGATAAATTCTACGTTTGTAGATCGATATAAAGATAATAAAGAATTACATATGGCAAACGAGCCTGCAGTAGCCATGCTTCGTTTTAATGAAAGAAATTCTTTTCTAGAAAATAAAAAAATTCGGAAATCTATTTCTTTAGCACTAAATAAAGAGGAATTTGTAAATCATTTCATGAACAATGGTGCAATGCCTGCACAAGGTCTTATACCAATAGGATACAAGAATGAAACAGATGGAAAAGATTTTCGGAAGGAAAATGGAGATATTGCTGTACAGGATTTACAAAAGGCAAAAAAACTTTGGGAAGATGCAAAAAAAGAACTAAGTACAGAAAGTGTCACACTTGAATTTTTAACATTTGAACAAGACAATGCAAAGCGTATAGCGGAATATATAAAAGGAGAACTCGAAAAGAATTTAGCAGGTATAACAGTGCGGATTAAACAGCAACCATTTAAACAAAAATTGCAAATTGAACAAACAGGACAATATGATATTTCTATGGTAGTATGGGGTCCAGATTATAAAGATCCGATAAGTTACTTAGAATTATTTACAACTGATAACCCAAACAATAAGATGAACTACTCAAATTCTAATTATGATGATCTTATACAGAAAGCAAAAGATGATATGGTACTAGACCAACAGAAAAGATGGGAAGTTTTACAACAAGCAGAGCGTCTATTGTTAGAAGATGCTGCGGTTGCCCCTCTTTATCATACTGGTTCGGCATATATACAAAAAGAGTATGTAAAAGGCATTGAAAAGCATCAATTTGGTGGGGTATATACGTATAAAAATGCTTATTTAAGTGAGAGATAGATGAGATAAAAAGCTAGGGCGTATGTGTCTTAGCTTTTTTGCTATTAGTTTAGAGATAATACAAGTTATGGAGAATAAATGGTGTATTTCAAAGTTCTAATCCTATAGCTATGTTAATATAAAGTGGTGGAGTATATTTCAAATAAACATTAAAGAGGATGAACTATGAATCAACAATCTATATTAATCGTAGATGACGATAGAGATATTGTTCAATTAATTAACGTACATTTGAAACAAGAAGGGTTTAAAGTTTTAAGAACTTATAACGGAATAGAGGCATTAGAGGTATTAGATACGAATGACATTCAGCTATGTTAGAAATAACATAGCTAACATTTGGGGTGCAGTCAAAAAGCCGAGAAATGATCTCAGCTTTTAGGTTCATCAATTAATCTAATCATGTTGTATACTTTCCTATCTGCAGGATTCTTTGTGTCCGTATCGAAGAAATATCCCACTAAGTAAACTAAAAAATATGAAAACAAACCGATACCTTCGCTCCCTTTATCTACATACCATTCCCATTTACCATTAAATTTTTTAATCTTAGCTCGCATTGATGTCGATCCAGATGCATCTAACATAATATTTTCATTTTCCTTAAAACCTAACTTTTCAACATGTAGCTTTAGCCTTTCAACTGTTACAAAAGATTGTGTAATGATTAAATAAGCATAGACAGTACCGTTTTCTTCTTTATATGCTAGTATGGTTCTTCTGAGAGGAGTTTGAGAATAATCTTTTTTGCTCCCTCTAAAATGGTTTATGTCATATCCTTTCCCACCAATTGCATTTATGACCTCTTGATGCGGTGCAAATTGTTTGAACACATCGTCCAAGCTCGCAGCTGGGATAATTGTTGCTTTAGTCCGCTTTTCATTTTTATCGTAATAAGTAACGAAAGTTGATCGAGAAGCGATAGTGTTCGGAAATCTTTCAGGGTTGCTCGTACTGTTAAAATTACTTACCTCAGTTGATCCATCTGTTACCATAGCAGGATTGTAATAAGAAATTGATCTAGGTTCCACTGTCCCATTACTCTGATCATTGAATCCGCCATTTATACCGATATAGTTCGTTGCACTTACAGGTTTCTTAATAACTTCAGTGCGAATATTGTCGATAGGAGTTTTAATTATAGAAAACACAACTTCCTCTTTTCCAATTTTTGTGGTTCTAATCGCTTCAAAATCATATAATAGGTTTTTAGTAAACCTTTTTGGAGCTTCCCATCTACCGTTAGCTTTTTTGTCGAGCATTTTAAAACTTTTTAAAATATCTGTTATTTGCTTGGTCATCGTTGCAATCATCCTGCGTTCGCCTTCAGTTGCTTCCGGAAACATCTCTTCATAACGGTCGTAATGTTGAAGTGCATAATCCACACTCACTGAGTAGGCTTTCCCATTATTAGTTCCAATAAGAAAATCTTCCCCACCCTCTTTTTCTAGATTTTCATCGCCCACATGAATCGTAAAAAGAAAGATATTATTATATCTTTCATCGTCATAGGTTCTATGAAGCTTAACCCTAAAGGCTACATTGGTTTTATCCCTTACTTCAACATTGTATTTATCTCTCCAAGACTCTGGAAGTGTCAGTGAAAATCCTAAATCATTATTCTCATACTTTATTCCAGGCTCTTGCATCGATTTTTCAGAGGATTGTATAACTGCATGAACTGTAGAAAGAGGAACAACACAAGAAGTAATCATTACAAGGATTAATAATAAATAGTTAAATTTTCTTTTTAACATTTTACATTCCCTCCATAGACAAAGTCTTGAAGCTCAGACTTTCAATGTTATAACATTCATTTTATTCTGCATCAATTCCTCGTATTTCCTTATTTTTTGGTGTTGCTTTAAAATAATGTTTAATCAAAAACACCTCACAAACCCATATTTTACGGTAAATGAGAAGAATCCATTTTGAAAAAAGATGATATGCTCCCCCTTAAGTAGACAGATAAAAAATAAAAATCTGTTTATCTAAGAGGGCGTTTTTATGTCACGAATAAAATATTCTAAAGCTGAAAAATTAGCTATTTTAGCTCTTTATAAAGATGGTCAGCATTC
>NZ_JAHCDO010000079.1:0-6366 GCF_050768835.1 Bacillus pfraonensis
TTTTTGAACGAGTGCTTGATTGAACTGATTTTGTAATTGCTGATTTTCTAATACTTCATCCAATTTCTTTTCTAATTCCGATTTTTCTTCTTTTGAAACAAATAAATCAAGTTCTCCATTTCGCCATGATCGAACTTGATCGTAAGACCATTTTTGTACCTGTATTTTTTCTTTAATTGCTGTTAATTCTTCTATATTTTCCTTCGAGTACCTGCGATGCCCTCCTTGGCTTCGCTCCGTTTGTATATTAAATTCATTTGACCATACTTTTAATAAATCGGGGGTAACCCCTAAACGATCCGCAACAATTTTCGGTGTATACATTTCCGATTTTAATTCCAATTTTCATCCCCCCTAAAAAACGAAATACGTTTTTCCACTCATAAACATTATTCCATCAATATTTTAATCAAAATCGGAATTCACTTACAACTGATTTTACAACCGATTTTAAAAACGAATTGATTTCGAAATACATATCGATTTTAACACCGATATTTATTACTTCTCGATACCAACATCAAAATCTTTTTTCTATATACAAGATTTTATGCAAAAAAAGAATAGCCAGGATCCCCAGAATCCTCGCTAAATCAATCATGTATAAAATCCCGTATATTGATGTTACATAGAAAAGAAAGAAGAACTTAATAAAATCAAGGATTTTCCCTGGTCCTTGCTACCGATAATGGTGCGTTATGTCAACCGAGAATGTATATAATATACAACGTACTATTCTTTTCTGTCACATGATAAGATGGAATAAAAAGGAAGGTTGAGGTTATATTATGAAACAAAAAACAATCTGTACTAATTGTAGCTCAACTAATCTTAAAGAAGGAAAAGTTGGTTATGCAGCTCATGCTTATGTTTGTGAAGATACACCTTCTACTTTTTTTAAAGGAGGATCTCGTTCTAAATTATTAACTACCTTTTGTTTAAACTGTGGAACAGTTCAATCTTTTAGAGTCGAAAATCCAAAAGCATTTAAAGAGTAATGTTAATGAATTAACTTCCAATAACGAAAATTATGTAAATGAGCTGTCCATATAGGCAGCTTATTATATTTTTTGCTTAACGTGGTTTTTTTCAAAATGCTGGCGGTACCCCTAAAAGAACATTTATCGCTAATCTACCATGTAAGAAAATATTTCCTTACATTTTCTATGGTAAAGTAGAAAATCATATAGCAATCTATATCAGATGAACAATCTTTTTCATATAAATATAATTAACTCTGCTAATGAAAGGAGTTGATTACTATGGCCTTTGAAACCAACTGTGCAACCTGTGAAGGAGATAATACTATTCTTAGTGTTCATACTGGAAGAATTGACATTGAATTGCTCGGATTGAATGTAGAGGTGTGTCCGATTTGCATTAGAGTATTTACTTCTGATGGATCTCCATTAACTCCTGCACAAGATGCTCAAGTACAACAAATCATTTCAGCTATTCAAAACCTACAAAATAGCTTCGTCCCAAACCCATAATAGGGCATTATAAAAACTCTTTATGAATAAACATTCATAGAGAGTTTTTATATTTTTTTAAGGTTGTATTCTTGTCTTTTGATCTAATATTTGCTTTTTGGCTAGAGTGCAGGCTCGTCGTGTGGGGGCGAAACCCCACGTATTAAACGTATCGATATATAGTATGAAAACTATTTTTGATCGATTAATCTAAGCGGTTCGGCTCGTATACTTGCTAGTCCAAGTCGAGAACCATTGCTTTGCTTTTTGTCTGTCGGCTTGGCGAGAAAAGCACACGAGCCGAAAAAAGTTCCGCAAGGACATAATAAAAAAAGAAAAGGCATTAGCCTTTAGGTGAGGATGAACGAACCGACTTTTTTTATTATGAAGGTGGAGATTTTTGAGCGTTGTTTGCTCAAAAATACTACCTGTTCCTTGCGGAACTTTTAGCTTTTTAATAATAGTGATAATAGAGAGCATCACAAAAAAACGTGTTAAACCCTTGATATTACTGAGTTTAACACGTTTTTTTAGGTGTGACGAAAACGTCACACTTTTAGCCTTTTTTGTGACGTTTTCGTCACACCTAAAAAATTACAAATATACAAAAAAGATTGTATCAAGTTGATACAATCTAGAAAAATCTAACTGGCAATTTCACCTTTTTACCATTTTGATCTTTAATATTTTTCAAAGAATGTTGAAACAATCTCATTGTCAATTTATCAAGTTTTACTTCATTTTTCCGAGGTGCACAAATCATTATGTAGGGATTTACTATCCATGTTCTAGGACTTACAGTACGACCATTTTCAATAATTTGTCCGGCACCTTCTGGATTAAGTAAAATCTCTTTTTTCTTTAATGAATTCATAACCAAAGAAGTTTTTTCTCTTGATTTTCCTATCATTTCAGCAATTTCAGATACAGTTGCTGCCTTTGGAAGTTCAAAATCATCTTCAATATTTTTTCGTTTCTTTTTGAACTTATCTTCCCTGTTAATAATTACATTACTTTTAAATTCTAAATACGCTTGAATCCGAAATAAAAAATCACCTTCAGCTTGAGTAAAATAACCAATACGATTCAATAAATCTAAATTTCTATGCATCACTTGATTAAATGGTTCACCAGCAAATGGATCTTTATTAGTTCCAACGTAATGATCTTCCCCAGTTAGTTCTTTTAACTGTTGTAAAAGTGACTTTTTAAGTTCTTCAGCTTGATCTCTTTGTTTTACATCTTTCTCAAAATCTCTTTTTCTTGCATTACTATTAGCTTGCTTTAAAGCTTGTCCTAAAGTTTGTTCATTTTCTTCTTTCATTATGTCAATCCCTCCTCTTATTGAGGGAATCAACAAAAATACCTATTTTTTGCTATTTGATTATGAATCAAATTATGATAATCTATAACCAGACATTTAAATTTCAGGTATTTTCGTTGAATACCCATTGAAACGAGCCATGTTGGAGCATGGCTCGTTTTTATTTTATCACACATATAACCCCAAGAAGCACATACATTTTATAACTCCAAGTCATGTCCTCTCTGTTTACCCATCATTTCTTTCTTATGTTCACGTTCAAAATGATTATCTACGCTTTTATTACCCAATTCACTTTTGATAAGTCCTCTAAACGACTGAAATTGGTCTTTAAAGACTTTTTTCGTCTGTTCATATAAAACCTTTATATTCGTCTGCAGACCCTTTATATGAGCTTTTAATGAGCTAATTTCCCTATTTAACACACCGACTTCTTTTTGTAACTGACTTCTTTCTTGTTTCAATGTTCGATTTTCTTCCATCCACCCCTCTGCATGCACTTTTAAACTTTCATTCTCTTTCACAAAATCTGTTTTTCTCAAACGCTCATAATCTTTTTTGATAGTAACAGCTGCATTTACTTGTCTTGTTAATTTTTGATATTGTTCTGGTGATAACACATAATTTCTTGTCTGTTTCTTTGTAATTTCAGCTTTTCCAAACATTTTATCCTGTACTTCTGTTATTACTTCTTTACGCAAAAATGGAATTTTAATAGGTTCATTTGGTACTTGATTCCCGACACTATCCAATTCTTTTTGGTATTGTTTTACCTTTTTTTCTAGCTCTATATATTGCTGACCAATCAGCTGTAACTTTTCACTTTCACTTTTTACTTGTTGTTCCACTGCTTCTAACTCTTTGTATTTATCAGCTACATGTGTTTTCACCATCTGTAATTCATTTACTTTTTCTTCAGCATGTTTCATATGATGGTCAAAAACTTCTAACTGCATTTCTTTTTCATATATTTGATTCTCAACGGTTGATTTCATTTCAGCATATTCCTTGTATTGACGGACTTTCATGTACTTATGTGAACCTACATTCGCTCGTTCAAATTCTGGAATTTGTTCTTTCGCCAAAGATTCAATATAAGCCGTTTCTAATTGTCTCCAATTTGCAATTAACTCCGTCCCTTTTCCTTTTACGCCTTGTTGTTGCAAGGCTCTATCCATTCCGACACGCCTCGTTAATCCTCGACTACTTTCGAAATTCGGTACATAGTTAATATGTAAATGTGGATTGGCTTCATCATCATGTAAAACCATGTTATAAACTGCTAGATTGGGATTTCGCCCTTGAAACGCTTCAGCATACTGTTTTAACGCTTCCTTTTTGGCCTTCCTATACTTTGGGTCATCTTTGCCTTCCCCAATCGCTACGACCAATTCTCGTTGCTCATGCGTCTTTGTATCTTTTCTTATCTTGTCATAATAATCCTTAATTTTACGATCACTTCGTTTTTGCTTTTCATTGTACTTGTCTATCGCTTCTTGAAAGACATCCTTGTATACACTACGGATGTCCTTTTGAACAAAGTAGATATTCTCATCTAACCTGGATGGATCGATGCCAGGATTCCCATGAATGTTTTCTCTGTTATTATGACTCAATGAACTTTGATGAGATTGATTAAATGAAATAGAGAACAACATAAAGTGCCACCACTTCCCCTAGATTAATTGATACCATAAGTCTAGTCTAGCAAAGCGACGAAATGGAGTCAATTAATGTAACCCTATACGTATTTTGACGCTAACGCATCAAAATCGATAGGGGTCTGCGACGCCTTTCGGCTTCGCCGAGCCATGCCTGCATGGCAAAAACCTCGGACTTTGTCCGAACCTACAAGGGGAACTCTTCCCCTTGACCCCCTCAATCGAACTCCCCAACCCCTCAATCCTTGAGGGGATCCCTCGCCGGTAGGCAGGTCAAAAGGTGAACTTTTGACACAACCAAGAGGGTCTTGATGTAGTGATTCTGTCAACTCCTTATCCTCCCTTCGGTCCGGTACCGTTGACAGACACTATAAATCGTCCCCTACATGCTTTTAAGACTATATCCTTAGTTGAAGCAAGGAAAAAACCTTAAAAAACAGATATAAAGCTCCCTTAAGTTATAAGAGTGAAAATAAAAAACCACCCTAAGGTGGTCTTCTTATGTAAGGTGGGAAGACATGCATCTTCCCTTTTGGGTTACCCCGGTGGAAGTGGCGTTTTGTTTCCAAAACTGTTCTTCCTAATTGCATATTATTCAGGAGTTTCAGTTTCGTTCCTATATATTAAAATTGTGTATCTAACCCTTGTTTTTGGATGTAAATGCGAAGGCTGGGGTGAAGCGGGGGGCTAGCCCCTTCTGAAATGAAAGTAAACTTTTGCATATTAGTTTACTTTCATTTCCTTGATTTTATTGACTCTATTTCACTTTACCCATTCTCTCCAAAATCACTAACAAAAGTATACATTCAGAATATAACAAATAAAGAGGTTAGAGCATCGTGGACAAAAAAGAAAAAGAACAAAGAAATACTACAATAAAAGATGTAATTTCGATATCAGCAACAAAAAAATATATATGGAATGAGTTTGGATATAAACCTATCTATATAGATATAACAGAAAAAGTCGATAGAGAAGTTACAGAGCTAATGGGGAATTTATTCTTAGCATCAAAAGAAGAGAAAAAACTGAGACATTAAGTACTTACACAACCAATAGAAAAATTACAAACTGTCTTGCATCTCTGCCTATGACAGCAATGTGCACCTCGGAATGGAAAGTCTAGATATATCTTTTAAAAAACTTAATATTAGGATTTTAAAATACAATGAAGATACTTGTCCAATCTATTTAAAATTTAATAAAAAGACATAGAGTCGTTTATTAACCCGCTACATATATTGTTAGTATATTGTACAAGCAAGGAGGTGATATAATGTCTGGATTTGGTGGCAGTGGATTTGCACTAATTGTAGTGCTGTTTATTCTGCTTATCATTACTGGTGCAACTAGTTATTTTGGTGGCGGATATGGTACCCCTTCTTAATCTTAACCTCCTTATTACCATTTTTAAAATTCAAATAACCAATTGCTTCACATTGATGTGAAGCAATCTTTCTTTATTACTATAGTCTATGTTCAAAACCCCACTCATGCTCTTTTAAAGAAGGAAAAAATGACAGTTAAAATCTTTAATGAAATTAATCTTTAAAAAAACCAAAAAAACCTTTCCATTTTTGTTTCTGATTTTGTTTCTGTATATCTCTAATGTTTTCAAGCAATAACTGATCTCGTTTCTCTAACTTCTTCTCTATAAAAACTTCTAATTCACTGTTTTTACTTTCTACTTCCGTTAATTTTTTCTCTGTATTAGCCAAATGCTCTTTTGTCGTAACTAATTCGTTCGTAATTTCTTGTAATTTTTGAACGAGTGCTTGATTGAACTGATTTTGTAATTGCTGATTTTCTAATACTTCATCCAATTTCTTTTCTAATTCCGATTTTTCTTCTTTTGAAACAAATAAATCAAGTTCTCCATTTCGCCATGATCGAACTTGATCGTAAGACC
>NZ_JAHCDO010000080.1:0-2897 GCF_050768835.1 Bacillus pfraonensis
AGTCTTCCGGTGCCACGTATTGTAGCGCTAGTTTCGTTATGTAATTCGAGCATTTCATATACGTATGCATAATTGGATTAACGATAAGTATATCTGGTCGTTTAGGTATTTCGTATAACCTTGTCATTTTTTTAACACCCAAAGCTTTTAGCGGAGGTGTCGCTGCTAGTACTATCGATCCACTTCGATTTACATCACCCACTACCGCAAGTTTTGTACATCTTGGATCTAGTCCTCTTTTGATACAACTGACTGATGCGTAAAAGCTTTGTAAATCGACGCATAGGATGATTCGATTAGGCAAAAGAGAATATTCGTACACAATAATCACCCCTAAAATGCAGAACGTTTGTTCTTATTATATACGAACTTACGTTCTTTTAGAAGGGGTTTTTAAGAAAATATTGGTTAAAAAGAATTCCCAATACTACATGAAATGATGAAACTATTCTTAAAATCTAAAACTAAGTCGCTCAAAGTAAGGCATCACGAGTTACAAAAAGGCTACTTCCAATCTGCTACTCCAATGACTCAGAAGCAGCTTTTTTCACGGTCTAGATTAATAGAGAAAAGATTTTATAATTTTCTTTCCTGCATATTCTCCGCTACATTACTTCATATTTCTGCACAAAAAAATAAAGCAAGGATTTCTCCTTGCTCCTGTTCGTCTTTTAATTTAAAAGATCAACCACCAGTATCTCCATCTGCCATGCTTTTCACTAGAGTAATAGCTTGCTCTTTATCTACCGAAGTATCTACGCCAAGTGTTAAAGTAAAAATCGTTACAATTCCCATTAAACTAAGTATTACCTTCTTCATTTTAGTGCCTCCTTCTTGTGAATCTCCTTTTTAGCTTCATAACTCAAATAAAAATACTTGCTTCCTTGTTCAAAATTGCCCTCAATATGATAATGAACGGCTACGGCTTCAGTATATTCTTGAATATACTCCCATAGTTGTTCTCTTTTAAAGTAATCTATTCCTGCTAAAACTGCTTTTTCTAATTCCTGAGCAGAAACTTTTTTATTCATTTCTCTCAGAATTACAAAACGATATTTGTATTGTTCATTCTCTAAGTTCATACAAATACTCAAACCTTTTTCAATTAGCTCTGCAGCTACATTTGTTTCACCTAGTTTAAAATGTTCTCTAGCTTTAATAAAAATAGCTTTATAATGATTCGGTGAGTTTTCAATCACCTCAGAAAGATAACGAATAGCTACAGCTGAATGATCTTGACTTCCATACATTAAACCAAGATTATGTTTCACCATCGTAATAAACTTCTTTTCATCTATCTTCTGAAAAGTATTCATTGCAGAAGTCAAATACTCCTCAGCTAATTCCCATTCTTTTAAATGAATACACGCTAATCCATAAAGATTACTACAAAAAGCCAAGTTTAATTCATTACCACTATGTTTAGAAAATATCTCTTTAGCTTTCGTTACATAAGTAATCCCTAACAGTGATTGATAAATATGATAATGGAAAGTCGCTAGTTTATAATAAAACTCAGCATGTTCAAGTTCATCAGAAATATATTTTAGAAGTGATTCAGCCTTCTCATAGTGCTCTTTTGCCAAATTATATTCACCAATTGCATTTGAGTGAATCGCTTTAAAAAAATGATAATAGTAAGCTAGTGACTGATTTGTCGGTACACCTAAAGAATCAATTTCATCAAAACTATCTTTAGATACCCCCAAATTATCCATCAAAAAATCATATCGAAAATTCAGGAGTAAATAATGCTGAAATAGCTCCTTGTTTTCTTTCATCTCATTAACTTTTGTATCTACTTCCTTTTTTAATTCGGTAGCTTTTTCTAAATGTCTAGAGCGAATCTCTAAATACCATTGATTTAATAATAGTGTAATTTGTTCATTCCCTTTTGTTTGAACGTTCATAAATAACCCTCCCTCTTCTTTTTTCTATAAAAGCTCCCTATACTAAACAATACCAAAATTCCAATAAACAAAAAGTATATATATTTATTTCTCAAGAATATTCTGCTTTTAGAGAAAATAAAATAATTGTATTTACATAAAACAAAAGAGCTCCTCCAAGTCTATACTTAAAGAAGCTCTTTTTACTAAAAACTATCAATATAGCAATATGTACATAAACTACAATCAGTTTTAAGGTAATACATATACCTTTACTGTTCTAACTCCCCAGTTCCAAACATCTTGCTTGGAAGGAATGAATACATCTATTTTATTCCCTTTAATAGCTCCACCAGTATCCCTAGCTCCAGCTGGACCATACCCTTCTACATATACATTTGATCCAAGTGGAATAACTTTAGGGTCGACAGCAATCACTTTTAAATGTGGATTGGCTGTTAAATCATCCCCCATTTTCGTGTAAACATGTTGACCAGGTTTCACACCATTTTCTGCTGGATCGTTTGAGTATGCTGTTGATCTAACTGTTAACTCACGTGTATTTACCCATTGTCCACTATTTTTGAAATAATTCATTTTTGTATCAATCTTATTCCAACCTGTTTTCATCGTTCCACCGGACGCTGCATCTAAGTAATACCAACTACCCCATTCGTTCAACCATCCTGTTTTCATTGCTCCACCAGTTGCTCCATCCAAGTAGTACCAACTACCCCATTGGTTTAACCAGCCCGTCTTCATCGCTCCACCAGCTGCTCCATCTAAGTAGTACCAACTACCTCCTGTTTTTAACCAGTCTGTCTTCATTGCTCCGCCGGCTGCTCCATCTAAGTAGTACCAACTACCTCCTGTTTTTAACCAGCCCGTCTTCATTGCTCCGCCGGCTGCTCCATCTAAGTAGTACCAACTACCTCCTGTTTTTAACCAGCCTGTCTTCATTGCTCCGCCGGCTGCTCCATCTAAGTAGTACCAACTACCTCCTGTTTT
>NZ_JAHCDO010000081.1:0-4636 GCF_050768835.1 Bacillus pfraonensis
TGCCAAGGGCATAGCTGGGTAGCTATGTGCGGAAGGGATAAGTGCTGAAAGCATCTAAGCATGAAGCCCCCCTCAAGATGAGATTTCCCATAACGTAAGTTAGTAAGATCCCTGAAAGATGATCAGGTTGATAGGTTCGAGGTGGAAGCGTGGTGACACGTGGAGCTGACGAATACTAATAGATCGAGGACTTAACCAATAAGTAATTTATATTACACACTGATATCTAGTTTTGAAGGAATATTCTTCATATATCTAGTGATGATGGCGAAGAGGTCACACCCGTTCCCATACCGAACACGGAAGTTAAGCTCTTCAGCGCCGATGGTAGTTGGGACCTTGTCCCTGTGAGACTAGGACATCGCTAGGTTAAATAAAAACCCCTTTTGCATGAGGCAAAAGGGGTTTTTTGTGGTGTATTATTGTGGTTTAAATATGAAATGTATCGAGTATACTGTCTTTTTCTTCTTTATTAATTCCAATGTAAGTTAATGTAATTTGTGGTGTGCTGTGATTGAGTATGTCTTGCAACATAGCCACATCTTTTGTTTGTTTATAGAACCAATAACCGAAGGTTTTGCGCATAGTGTGAGTTCCAATGGATTCTACACTGGCGAAATCTCCGGCTTTTTGCAATTGTCGATAAGCCTGGATTTTACTAATGGATTGATCTCCTTTTCGAGAAGGGAATAACCAAATGCTTTCTAAGTTTTGAACATAAGAATAGACCTCATCAAAAATAGAAGTAAGATTAATCATGCGTTCTTTCTTTGTTTTTCCCTCTTTGATTTTGAATTCTTTTCTCTTTTTTCGCTTTAGTTTTAATATGGTTTGCGTTTCGATTTGGAGTAGATCGCTGATACGTAGACCTGTATTGATTCCAATTATGAATAAAATGTAGTCCCGTTCTGAGCAATGACGTTTGAGAGCCCATTTCATATCTTCGATTTGTTCTTTTGTTCGAATGGGTTGGACATCAATGAGATGTGGTTTTTTGTTCATGGATTTTAGACCTCTTTATGTATAGTGTTTTGAATGTATACTTTTGTTGTGTATTTTGAGGATATCAGGGTATTTGGTGTAAAGTCAATATTTTCGGGGGAATGAATGTAAACTAATATGCAAAAGTTTACTTTCATAAAGATAGAAAATCGAGCAAAGCGACAACCGTTTTAGGACGAAGAAATGAAATTTCGAGGACAAAAAAATGGTAAAGGTACTAGGAAATTTCCTAGCAAGACAAAAACGTAGTTTTTGGGGTTTGGCATGCCAAACCCATAGCTTGCCCCTTTCCTTTTCACTTTAGAATTTTATGTTTTAATTGTTACTTTGCTCTTGGTTACAAGAACGCTGGTACTGGGATATGAAAGATGGTTGATGTTAAGTCATCTTTCATTTAAAAGTTTATTTATTGATAACAAGAAAAAAGAGTCCTTGTTATCTAGGACTCTTTTTCTATTAGTTATAACAAAAAAAGCCACTCATGATATAATTGAGTTGCGAGGCTACAACTATACATAAGAGGCTTTTTTGTTTTTATAAAATTCTAATTACATAATAACATGAAAAAAGTCTCTGTACTAGTTGTAAATACTAGGAGAGAGGAAAAAATTATGACAAATTGTATTGATTTAGAACAGGTTGAAAAAAATGCAAGACTGAGGGATATCGAGAATTCGAAGATTTTGTCAGAAGAAGAAATGCAATTAGCAAATGAACTTCAATTAAAGGCTAATTCAAGAGGAATGAAATTAGTTCCTGAACGGAAAGTGAAGAATAAAGCGAAGTTTGTTCAAATCATTCAGGATAATTGGAGTTATTTACAGAGTATATCTTATTTAAAAAATGAAGAAATTGTATTTTTGATGAGTTTAATTCCTTTTATAGGTTTTGGATCTAATGCAATTGTAGACAACCCTAAAAAGAAACAACCATTACCGCTTACACAAAGAGAATTAGCAAAGTCTTTAGAAACAAGCGAAACTAAGGTAAGTAGGGTTGTAAAAGCACTATATACAAAAGGTATTATTGCTCGTTCTGAAAGTGTTGTAGAAAATAGTAATGTAAAGTCTTATGCATTATTTATCAATCCTCATATTTTATATGCTGGAGATCGAGATAATATTGAAGAAGGATTAAAGATACAATTTATAAAAATTATGAGAGCTAAACCATTAAAAGATTTACCGATTAAATTTTTTTAAAAGACATCAATCAGATGTCTTTTTTTTATATTTTTATACTTATCAAATTTGATAAGTAAACTTATCAAATTTGATAAGTATAAAAAGTGTGATAAACCCTTGGTATTATTGGTTTTTTAACACTTTTGTATGCTTGTCCCTTCTCACTCTCTATATAGAGAGCTAAAAGTTCCGCAAGGAACGGGTAGTATTTTCCTCCGCTTTGCTTCAGAAAATCTCCACCCTTTTCGCTTTGCTGCATCCTTGCAAAACTTTTTTCGGCTCGAGTTTTGGCGGCACCAAGCCGATACATCCAAAAGCAACTATCCATGATTATCGGCTTGAATTTGCTATTATACGAGCCGAACCGCTAGTGCTTTCGAACAATAATTTCACTTACCATATGGATAGATACGTAATACGTGGGGGTTCGTCCCCACACGACGAACCAGCCTCAACCCCAAAAGCAAACGAAAACCTTTGTTTAAAATCGTTTATTTTGCTTTTTAAGCGTTCTTTTTTGTTTTTACAACAAAATATACCATTTTAGATTTTTATCCTTTAAAACGAATTTTAAAGCGTCTGAATAGCATCTTGTATTTTGTTGTTTTCTGTTTCTAAATTATAATTTTGTGTTTACTTAATTTAAATGGATTTCTTTTAGTATTTTAAAGTAATGTTTGATTGCAATTTATTAAGAATGTCATGTCCTTAGTGAGTACTCATCTGGAGACATTAAGGGGACTTTGTGTACTCACTGAGTCTACATCTAAGGACATAATGGGGACAATTGGAAGATTTTGTGTCGTCAGTGAGTGCACATCCTGGAAATTTTCGTGTACCCACGTTTAAGCTAGGCTCTGCCTAGCCCCAACCTTTAGTTGAGACCAAAAACCCCTTATGCTCTTCTCTCTTTTTTGATTCGGAATTTCCAATTTTTTAAAATAACTTATGTTTTATTCAAAAATTATTATGTTAAAAAACAAAACGTTAATTTGTTTATATATGTTTTGTTGTTCGTTAATGTAGATAAAGAAGTTCATTCATAAAATATCATTCTTTATGAATTTAGGGAGGCTTTAGGGATCCCTAAATTAAAATAAAACCGTTGTTATTGTTTAGTTATTAGTTTAGATAGTTTTAGTAAGTGTTCATCTGAACAAAGGATTTATCTAAACAGCATCTAAATAATTGATGTAATAATGATTATGAGCATTGTTCAGGTAGTGTTTGTTTGTTTTGATGGGAGTGATTTAAACAATGACTAAAGAAAAAAGTGAATCGACGTGGTTTTCAGCTGAGGATATGGCAAAACAAATTGGTGTGTCTTCAATGACCATTAAACGGAATTGTAATATTTATGAAGAGTTCATTTTGTTCAAACAGGAGGAGAAAAATAAGTACTATATTTCCTCTGAATGTGTCGATGTTTTAAAATTTATTAATAGACTTCGAAATAAAAAGAATATTCCTCATAAAGAGATTTTAGAAGTATTAAACAAAGAAGGGTTTAAAAAATATATTGCTGTTGATATGGAGATTGTTCAAGAAAACAAATTTAAACAAACGCTTGATCAAACTATGTTTACAGCAAATGAAGTGAGAAAAATAGTTGCGGAAGAATTAGAAAAAGCAATGAAGGAACAAGAAGATAAGAAAGATCAACAACTTATGTATTTGATGAAAGAGATTCAAGATTTAAAAAGAATGATGATAGAAGAAAGACAAGTTAGATTAGAAATAAGTTCATCTGAACAGCAAGTAAATAATGAGGAAATAGGGGAAATGAAAAAGGGATCCTGGTGGCGCCGCATGTGGAATCGCTGAATCCTGGCGTTTATGCCGCGAAAGTTCCTTGACCATGAGGGGCACCCTCATGCAAACTCGCCAGAGGTGGTCCCACAAGGGCGAATTTTGCCCGTTGGGGTTGCCTTTGGGAGTTTGAGGGTGTAGAGGCTCGTGGTCAAGGAAACCGTGGAATAAAAAGCTAGGATGGATGTCAAGTAAAGCAAAAATTAAAAGGTAGTTATTTTTATGGTTTGTATAATTATAATTCACATGTATTTTTATAAATGGTTAATTTTAACTTTAATAAAAGTGTTGTAAAGATGAATAAGTCATGGTATATTATTTATCCGTCGCTAATGACGGAATAGATTTTTATAGAATAAATACAAATTTATTTCGAATATCTATTGACATTAAAGGTTGTAAAATGGTAAGATTAAATCTTTCCACGAAAAGTTCTTTGAAAACTAAACAAAATGTAAAACGTCAATTTTTATTTTTGAAGCTAGACAAACTAACTTTATTGGAGAGTTTGATCCTGGCTCAGGATGAACGCTGGCGGCGTGCCTAATACATGCAAGTCGAGCGAACCGATTAAGAGCTTGCTCTTATGAAGTTAGCGGCGGACGGGTGAGTAACACGTGGGTAACCTGCCCATAAGACTG
>NZ_JAHCDO010000082.1:0-2513 GCF_050768835.1 Bacillus pfraonensis
ATTTCGAACGATGTTGGAATATAAAGCAAAATGGTATGGCAAACAAGTTGTTGTGGTATCTAAAACATTTGCTTCTAGTCAGTTATGTTCCAATTGTGGATACAAGAATAAAAACGTTAAAAATCTAATAATTCGTGAGTGGAATTGCCCTTCTTGTGGCACACATCACGATAGAGATAGGAATGCAGCGATCAACCTGAGAAACGAAGCAATTCGTCTCTTAACCGTAGGAACTACGGGGATAGCCTAATCCATTAGAGTTCGATAGAACTCTGTACTTAGGAATCTCCCACTTCAAACAGTCCGTAAGGACGTTAAGTGGTGAGTAGTTCAATAATCCGTTAAGCAACAAAAAAGTTGTTTAATTTACCATAAAGTCGTTTAAACATGGATTTAATAAAGATTAGGAGGAACAAATGATCAGTAAACTAAATCAAGTTATAAAATGTTTCCCTTGCCTGTCCTCTATTGAAGCTAAGGAATGGAATAGAACTGATATTTCTATAGTGCAAGTTCCAACCACTCCTGTAGCTTTTGCAAGGGGGCATCGCTTACACCATGCTATTTTTATTTTGGATGGCTGTGTACGCATTTATAGGGTTGGAGAAAATGGCAGGGAGATAACCCTCTATCGGGTTCAGAGCGGCGGCGTTTGTTTAATGATGATAGCTAGCATATTGGGTGATTTAGATTATGAGGCTTTTGCCGCAGTCGAAAGTGATGTTGAAGCCTTAATCATACCGGCCGAAACTTTTCGGAACTGGATACATACATACGATTCGTTAAGCAGATTTATATACGGATTATTTATTCGTAAAATGTCAACTGTGACTCAGCTTGTAGAAGAAATTGCTTTTAAAGGGATAGACGATCGGATTGCAGATTATCTCATTAAACATACCTCTCTGTATTCCGACGAGATAATCATAACCCACGAGAAGTTGTCTATTGAGTTAGGTACAGCACGGGAAGTTGTTAGCCGAACACTAAAGAAGTTCGAGAAGGAGGGACTTCTTACTTTACATCGCGGAAAAATCGTAAACATCCAACGAAAGGCTCTACAACAAAAATTTAGCCGTTTTCTGTGATATAGTTACAGAAATCCTCCTCTTTCAGATTATATGATAATGGGGACAATATTCATTAAGGAAGGAAGATCCCCATGGAAAATCTAAACGGTCTTTACAAAGGAGACGATATTCTTTATCGAAATTCTTATTTAAAACGAATTAATGAGCTTATAAAAATGGCACCAGCATCCTCAAAAGCTTTTTTAACATTTGAGAAGGAAGCGTTTGTATCTGGATTAATACCAACGAAAACAAAGGAACTTATTGCGATTGCGGTGGCTCATACGACTGGTTGTCCCTATTGTATTGATGTTCATGTAAACAAGTATAAGAAATATGGGGGAACTATGGAAGAGGTTTTGGAGGCAATTATCGTTGCATCTGCAGTAAAAGCCGGAGCAGCCTTGAGTCACGGTGTAAATGCCTTAAATGCGTATGAGAAAAACAATATGCTATAGTATATAGTGAAGTATCTTACATTAAAAATTAAATGTAGTGTAGTGTTTCTAAAATAAACTATAGTCATTAAACATAGCAAAAATCCCTGATTTCAATCAAAAAGCAGGGATTTTTTCCATTTTAATGCACTTAGGGAAATGAATAAACTATTATTGCTTATTCATAAAAAGCCCGTTAGAACATTAACGTTGCACCCTATGTAATTGGTCCTATCGACTTGAAATTACCTCGTATATTTTATCTCCAACTTTAGATACTGATAGTGTGCCATCCACAATGATGTCCGAATTCGGTTTAATGGTCTTTAGCATTTCAAGATAGCCCCGCCTACCTTGTGAAATGTAGTTTTCCATTTCAATCAAAATACTTTCATTAGAACTATTTCTAAAATCTCTTATTACTCGACGTGCCATTGCAATATCTAATGGAGTATCAATAAACACAGTTAAATCAATCAATTTACTTGTTTTAGAGTGTTTATAAGCAAACGGAAAATCAAGCAAAATGTAATCTAAAGGTTCAGAGAGTAATCCTTTTAAATCTCTAATTAAGGGAGCTAAGTTCCATTCGTCATAATTAGCTCCCTTATCAACCCAATCAATAATGTCATTAGGACCATCAAAATCATAGTCATCAAAAAATAGTGTTTTAGAATTATGTAATCTTTCGTTTAAATGTTTTGCAATTGTTGATTTCCCTCCACCAGAGACTCCAGCAATGGCAATAACAAGTGGTAGCTTTTCTTTATTCATAACATTCGCCCCTATTTTTAAATGGTCTTCTTTTAGAAACCTGCCCCGTTATTTCAATAACATAGGTTCTTGTACTTCTTGGGGTCCCGCCACACATCCATCAACTTAAGGATTTGGACTATTCTTGAAGTTAAAAGCACGTTACCATTCTCTTATATTAATGAGAAAGGGTGACGTGCTTTTTATGAATATGCATCAAAAACAAGAGTTGTCTTTATTTGCCGAAGAGTTA
>NZ_JAHCDO010000083.1:0-2008 GCF_050768835.1 Bacillus pfraonensis
GTTTCGTCCAGTTTTCAAAGAACTCGTTTGTCGCTCATTTACGACTCCCTTATGTTAACATTTTCATCTTTCAATGTCAACTAAGTTTTTTATTTCGTTTGTCGCGTTTTGCTTGTTGCTATCAGCGACTCGTATAATATTACACCTCTATATAATAATAGTCAATGGTTTTTATTAAATAAATTTAAAGTTTTTTATTCGCCAGTCGCTATATAGATTCCCATAAAGTGAAACTTTAATCAATGGAGGTTTTCTTCATCCATCTGATAATATCGATCAGTAACAATTAGCTTTTCACTTTCTACTATAAAAGTACCAATTGCCTTGTTCTTTATCATTCCTTCTTCTACTGTACAATGATAGTATGCTTTAAAGACAGTAGGTTTACGTTTCCCATTTGTTAACATCATCATAGACAACTTAATTATTCATCGTTATTAACTCCATATAATTCATACTATTTAATTGTTATACAGGGTAATTGGAGTATGAGATAATTAGCAATCGTTCCATTTAGATTGCGTAAGTACACTTAGACTTATTGAAAATATGTTTCCTAAAGGTATTTGAATAGGAGGAGTATTTTAGTGAATATTGATGAGTACGCGTGGAATAAAATCGATTTATTCCACACAACTTTAGAGTACCACCCTTGTATTCGCCGCTATGAATACAATATTATGTTTTATTCTCTAATCTCACTGTATCTCCCTATAAATCAACTAAAAAGAGGGTTTCATACTCAATGAATCACACACCCTCTTTTTACATTCCTATATTAAAGTGTTTTACACTTTCTATCTTCTTTCATCTTTCGATCTACAGATTTCATTAGAACACGTAATTTATCTTTATCTGCCCAGACCACTCCAAGTAAAACTAGGCAACCACCTATTAAAATCTTCCATGTTAAAGATTCATTTAATAGAATAACCGAAGCAGTAATACTTATGAGTGGTAAAGCATTTAAATACAGCCCACTTACTGATGCCGACACCTTTTCTAGCGCCTTATTCCAAAGCCAATAGGCAAGAATCGTTGCACCAATAACAAGGTACATAAAACTAAGTCCAGCCTTCCATGTATGTAGTTGCGGTAAACCGTAGTAAAAAGCTTCTATAGCAGCAAAAGGTAATAAAATAACCGCTCCAATTAACAATGTTAATGTAGTAAACACTTCATTCGATAACTTCTTTTCTTGTTTTGGTCGTTTGAGTAATATTGTATAGTAAGCAAATAAAAAGGTACTACATAAAATAAGTGTGTCCCCTACTAGAGAAGCACTTTGAGTATCGTGACTGGATGGGATTGTAATACATATGACACCAATAAAGCCTAATACAATTCCGATCCAATAGTTTAAGTGGATTCTTTCTCTTAACAAAATTGCAGAAAAAACAATCGTAACTAACGGCAATGCAGCATCAATAATACTAACGTGCAAACCACTTGTTAATGAAATGCCATACGATGTGAACATAAAATAGCCAGCTACACCGGTAAAAGATAATAAACTCATTCTCTTCCATGGCACGGCCCTATTTGTAATACTTTCCCGCAATCCATGAAAAGAGAATATCGCACTTATCCCCCCAGCAAAACAAAGGCGAAGAAATAGTAATGTAAATGGTTGAATTGACTCAAGCGCCCACTTTGTTGGAGCAATTGCTATCCCCCATAATATAATTGCCGCTAACAGCATACATATTCCTTTAATGTTTATCTCCCCCTTTTCCATATTTACATATATCCCCATCTTACTATGTACTCTTAGAGTAAAACAAACAGAGACTCTTTTTTTATTCTTTAAAACACTTATGTAAATACACAAAAAAGACGAGTCATTCTGACTCGTCTTAAGCTTGCTTGGCGACGTCCTACTCTCACAGGGACAAGGTCCCAACTACCATCGGCGCTAGAGAGCTTAACTTCCGTGTTCGGTATGGGAACGGGTGTGACCTCTCTGCCATCATCACCAAACTATGAAGGCATATTCCTTCAAAACTAG
>NZ_JAHCDO010000084.1:0-2354 GCF_050768835.1 Bacillus pfraonensis
GATTTCAGTAGAGAGTTTATGTAAGTAATCAGCTCTCGCATTGGCAATATGTTCATGGATTCTTGCAACTTTCATACGCTGCTTGTTCCAGTTCGAAGAACCTTTCGTTCTTCTGGAAAGGATACGCTGTGCTTTTGCTAACTTTTCTTCTAATATATGGAAGAATTTAGGGTTCTTGTATGTTGTTCCATCAGAAAGAATAGCAAAATCTTTTAACCCAACGTCCATTCCACAAGTGGATTTTGTTTTAAGCATTTCTTGTACCTCTGTTTCGACAAGAATAGATACAAAGTATTTACCACTTGGGTTACGTCGAATCGTTGCATTTAGAATACGACCTTCTACTTCACGACTTTTGGCAAAGCGAACAAGGCCAAGTTTCGGTAATTTCATTTTGTTACCTACAATCGCAATATTGCCGTTCGTTTGCTTTGTTGTGTAGGATTGAACTTTATTGTTTTTAGATTTGAATCGTGGAATATCATTTTGTTTCTTGAAAAAACGCGAAAAAGCATCTGCGAGGTTTTTTAATGTGGATTGAAGAGCAATACTATCTACTTCTTTTAACCAAAGTGTATCCTGTTGCTTCTTTAATTGAGTAAGCTCGGCAGAGCAAGAAGGATAGGTTAATCCTTTTCCTGTCTCTTTATAGGTGTCATTCCAGAGAGCAAGAAAATGGTTAAATACAAAGCGACGGTTTGCTAAATCTGCAGGATTTCAAAATCTACGCCATGCTTCTCGTACGATTAAAGGAATCGAAACGATTCATGCTCTATATAAACGAAACCGAAGTTTGCGGCCAAACTTCGGTTTTTCAACATAAAATGAATTACAGCGATTACTTACTATTTCATAAAATTTGATTGTACTGAATTTAACTTTTTATCTGTTAAAGAATTTTGCAACAGAACCTATATCGTTGTAATTCTTCCGCAAATGGTTGTAGTTCATCTTGAATCGAGAGATTCATAAAAAAGCGTCATCCTTTCTAATCTAGCTTGTTTAGAAAGGATGACGCTTTTTATACTTGAGGGTATTAAAATTTCTTAAATTAATAGGAATGTATGGTGAGGCTCTGCCCATTAAAATTTTCTTTAAAAGAACATATGTGCTATAATATTTTTATTCAGAAAATTACGAAAGGTTGTAGGGATGAATGTTAAAAAAATTTTTATTTACAAGGGTAGGACATAATTATATTCCAACTACAAATATTGATACGTCTATTAAATGGTATACTCAAAATCTAGGTCTTAAATTGATTAATAAATTTGAAGACCGCGGGTCATATATTGCAGTTTTACATTATCCTCATAAAAATGCAATTGCTACTTTATTGATCCAAACAGAGAACAACAATCCTTTAGAAATAATAAGAAATGAGAAAGCATTTCCTGTGATTGCATTAAATTGTGAAGATATCGAATATACTCATAATCAGCTAAAAGAAAAGGGAATTCAAGTTGAAGATATTAAGGTGTTAGGGCAAGGGGAAGCTAAATATTTTTATTTCAGAGATAATGAAGAAAACTTGTTAGAGGCAACCTGGTCAATTTGGGATCCCCTAGATAAGATAAGAGAAGGATGGTAGGGTCCTGTTGCAAAGTTTCTTCTGAATCAGAAAACTTACGTTTTCGCTTTATAAATCCGATTTCTCTTGCAAGTTCTTTTAAGAATACAGGTGTAACATATCGTTGTAATTTTTTCGCAAATGGTTGTAGTTCATCTTAAGTCGAAAGATTCACAAAAAACATCATCTTTTCTAATCTAGCTTGTTTAGACAGAATAACGTTTTGTTGTACGTGGGGGGGAGGAATAAAATTTCTTGAGTTGATGGGCATGTGGCGGTATCCCACATCCATCAACTTAAGGTATATGTTTATACAAAGGCGGATCTTTCCATGTAATTTTTCATTATTTTTTATAGACATCCTAAAAGTAGGCATATCAAATAAACCCTGACGGGTTACAATTTTTTCACTATAATTATGCTACCTGATGAATGGAAGTGGTATACTCATAAACAACACCCAAAATATCAAAGACCGTTTTTTTCTCATATCTGTGGGATTTTCGTCCGTTTCGCTGTAGGAGGTTAAACAGACGAAGGAGAATCTTTGATAATTCTTGGGTGTTTTTTTGTAATGCTTGATGAAACAGTAAGAAATAATCTTTAATCATGTACATCGCTTTATATTCACTTAGCTCTTTCTGCTTCTTACGTAACAGAAGTTCTCTCATTTTAAACATAGTAGAAGAACATAATAGGATACTAATGAGTTGTCCATAAAGGTGACATTCTAGCCGCTCTTGTTTTATAGATTTACAACGATGAATTTGAAACCAAGATTTCC
>NZ_JAHCDO010000086.1:0-1753 GCF_050768835.1 Bacillus pfraonensis
GTATTAGGCACGCCGCCAGCGTTCATCCTGAGCCAGGATCAAACTCTCCAATAAAGTTTGTCTAGCATCTAAAATAAAAATTGACGTTTCACGTTGTTTGTTTCGTTCAGTTTTCAAAGAACTCGTTTGTCGCTCATTTGCGACTCCCTTATGTTAACATTTTCATCTTTCAATGTCAACTAAGTTTTTTATTTCGTTTGTCGCGTTTTGCTTGTTGCTATCAGCGACTCGTATAATAATACACCTCTGTATGATAATAGTCAATGGGTTTTTAAAAGTTTTTCATGAAAATATAATTTGTGCTGTTTCATTACTATAATATGAGAAAAAAACCATTAGCCAACATTTTATATTGCTCACAACATACTGATTTACTAGAAGAAAATCTTTTTCTACTCAAACAGACATGTTACTTTCTCAAAATCAACTAAATGCACACCCCCCAGAAACTTCATCCGTTTCTGGGGGGTGAAAATTAAATCAAGAAATGATTAATACTTCTGCATACAACATGCAAAACTTATTCTCCAAATACACCATATGCTGCATAACAAATGAAGAAAGCTATTGTTCTTTTGAGGGTACCGAACAACTACCATCTGTGCAAAAGGCACCGTTTGTACTATTCGATGAAAGATCTTGGAACTGAGACTTAGGATTCTCTTCTTCCCACACCTTTTGAAGTGCACCAACAAACGTTTCAAGTGGTTGCGCACCTGAAATAGCATATTTTTGATTAATAATAAAATAAGGTACTCCAGTGATCCTATATTGTTGGGCAATCCCTTCATCAATTCGAACATCATTTGCATAAGCATCTTTATTATTTAAAACGTTTAAAGCTTCTTGCCTATCTAAACCTGAAGCTTCAGCAATATCAGCAAGTGTTTCCACATCACTTAAGTTTTTAGATTCGGTAAAATATGAAAAAAGCAGATTTTCTATGATATCCTTTTCTTTTTCATGATTCTTTGCAAACTTCGCCAAACGGTGAGCATCAAAAGTGTTTGTTGGTTTCATCTCTTCAAAATTAAAAGTTAAACCTACACTAGCTGCCTGGTGGCCTATTTGCACACTATTTTGCTTAGCTTCTTCAATACTAATCCCATACTTTGATGCAATGGCTTCGTGAACACTTATTCCAGAATAGATTGGAGTATTGGGGTCTAATTCAAAACTTTTAAACTCAACATCGACATCATTTTTATACGGAAATTGGTCTAAAGCCTTTTCTAACCTACGCTTCCCAATATAACAAAACGGACATACAAAATCAGACCAAACTTCAATTTTCATGCTAACACCTCTTTAAAATTTAGGTTTCAATCATTGTAGCATGAGCATTTAATAATTTAAAAATTTATGCTTCAGAGAGCTAGGCTTGCAGTATCAGATAAACCCTATAGAAGAGAAATTATTCGCATACGGAAATATGTATTATGTTATGAACCACAAAAAAACCTAAGTCGAAAAGACTTAGGTTTTTGCTTGGCGACGTCCTACTCTCACAGGGGCAAGGCCCCAACTACCATCGGCGCTAGAGAGCTTAACTTCCGTGTTCGGTATGGGAACGGGTGTGACCTCTCTGCCATCATCACCAAACTATTGAAGGTATATTCCTTCAAAACTAGATAACATTTGCTTCATATTATATGGTTAAGTCCTCGATCTATTAGTATTCGTCAGCTCCACATGTCACCATGCTTCCACCTCGAACCTATCAACCTGATCATCTTTCAGGGATCTTACTAGC
>NZ_JAHCDO010000087.1:0-1026 GCF_050768835.1 Bacillus pfraonensis
GAACAGAAACTTTCAAACATCCATTTACCATAAAAAGGAATAATTATTTTTCCATGTTTCGTAGCATATTAAAACCGTAGGAGGTGATACATATGGTTAAAAAGAATAACAGAAATAATAATGAAGTATTGGTTCAAGGTGCTGAGAATGCAATTGATCAAATGAAGTATGAGATTGCACAAGAATTTGGTGTACAGCTTGGTCCAGATACAACATCTCGTGCAAACGGTTCTGTTGGTGGTGAAATCACAAAGCGTTTAGTGGCAATGGCTGAACAGCAACTTGGTGGAGGATTCACTCATTAATTTCACCCGAGGATATAAAAGATTACAGTGAGTCGTAGCATATATATTTTTCCTGTATTTAATTTATAAATAACTTTAGAGACTTACACGATAAGCATCCAAATAGGATGCTTTTTACTTTGTTATACAAAAATTACACAATAAATATAATAAGAAGAATATGGACATTTCGTGATATTGATAGTCGTCAAATTAATTCACTTCACTCTATGGACTATTCAAAATAATAATGCTCCATACTAAAAGTAGATTTAGGCACTTTGAGGAAGTGGGTGATTAATATGTATATGCCAATGGAGCAAGAAGTTAGAGGATATTTAATTACAGGTTCCGGTCTTACAGTTATAGTTACTTTAATGTTTCTAATTTATTGGCTCATTAAGTATAAAGAAAAAAATATCATCTGGTTTATTGCACACTTCTTAATCCTTGCTTTAAGTTTATTCTTACTGATAAATCTTTTAATCGGACCTAACTTTTCTAATTACCCTGTGGTATCAGAGGAGAATTCACTTCAATTGGCTTTATCAGGAATCACTTGGGTAGTAAGTATTATTTTCCTCCTAAAAGGAATTTTGGAGTTTATTAAAAGAAACGTTCGTTATTAAAAACAGCACCTAACCTTGTTTAAATACGGTTAGGTGCTGTTTTAGTTACCATAGTCCCACTTATCGGCAGCAAAACGGTTGCTATTAATCTCCAAAAAAATATAAGTATTTTA
>NZ_JAHCDO010000088.1:0-1910 GCF_050768835.1 Bacillus pfraonensis
CCCTCAAGATGAGATTTCCCATAGCGTAAGCTAGTAAGATCCCTGAAAGATGATCAGGTTGATAGGTTCGAGGTGGAAGCATGGTGACATGTGGAGCTGACGAATACTAATAGATCGAGGACTTAACCATATAATATGAAGCAAGTGTTATCTAGTTTTGAGAGAACATAAAAAACTTATTGACTTTTTTAATCAATCAAGTATAATAATGTTTGTCTCAAGTGAATATAGTCTGGTAATGATGGCAGAGAGGTCACACCCGTTCCCATACCGAACACGGAAGTTAAGCTCTCTAGCGCCGATGGTAGTTGGGACCTTGTCCCTGTGAGAGTAGGACGTTGCCAGGCAAATGGAGGATTAGCTCAGCTGGGAGAGCACCTGCCTTACAAGCAGGGGGTCGGCGGTTCGATCCCGTCATCCTCCACCATATAATGTCGGAGGGGTAGCGAAGTGGCTAAACGCGGCGGACTGTAAATCCGCTCCTTCGGGTTCGGCAGTTCGAATCTGCCCCCCTCCACCATTTCTTAATTAATGGGCTATAGCCAAGCGGTAAGGCAACGGACTTTGACTCCGTCATGCGCTGGTTCGAATCCAGCTAGCCCAGCCATTAAGAGCCATTAGCTCAGTTGGTAGAGCATCTGACTTTTAATCAGAGGGTCGAAGGTTCGAGTCCTTCATGGCTCACCATTTATTAAAATTATATGCGGGTGTGGCGGAATTGGCAGACGCACCAGACTTAGGATCTGGCGCCTTTGGCGTGGGGGTTCGACTCCCTTCACCCGCACTTTTAATAAAATATCTCATAACATGTCTTGCGGAAGTAGTTCAGTGGTAGAATACAACCTTGCCAAGGTTGGGGTCGCGGGTTCGAATCCCGTCTTCCGCTCCAATTTTCAATATGACATGCCGGGGTGGCGGAACAGGCAGACGCACAGGACTTAAAATCCTGCGGTGGGTGACCACCGTGCGGGTTCGACCCCCGCCCTCGGCACCATATGCGCCCGTAGCTCAATTGGATAGAGCGTTTGACTACGGATCAAAAGGTTAGGGGTTCGAGTCCTCTCGGGCGCGCTTTTATTGACGGGAAGTGGCTCAGCTTGGTAGAGCACCTGGTTTGGGACCAGGGGGTCGCAGGTTCAAATCCTGTCTTCCCGATATTTAAAAAACATGGGGCCTTAGCTCAGCTGGGAGAGCGCCTGCCTTGCACGCAGGAGGTCAGCGGTTCGATCCCGCTAGGCTCCACTTTAGTTATTTATTGGAGGTATACCCAAGTCTGGCTGAAGGGATCGGTCTTGAAAACCGACAGGCGGCGAGAGTCGCGCGGGGGTTCGAATCCCTCTACCTCCTCCATTTTAATAAAACTATTAGATGTATAAAGATACTTAAAAGATATAATTAATTTTTCCTTCATGGAGGTATACCCAAGTCTGGCTGAAGGGATCGGTCTTGAAAACCGACAGGCGGTGAGAATCGCGCGGGGGTTCGAATCCCTCTACCTCCTCCATTTTTAATATATTATATCGTCGCGGGGTGGAGCAGTCTGGTAGCTCGTCGGGCTCATAACCCGAAGGTCGCAGGTTCAAATCCTGTCCCCGCAACCAAATGGTCCCGTGGTGTAGTGGTTAACATGCCTGCCTGTCACGCAGGAGATCGCCGGTTCGACCCCGGTCGGGACCGCCATTTACATAAAGGCTCGGTAGCTCAGTCGGTAGAGCAGAGGACTGAAAATCCTCGTGTCGGCGGTTCGATTCCGTCCCGAGCCATCTTTTTTTTTTTGAAAAGCCGGCTTAGCTCAATTGGTAGAGCAACTGACTTGTAATCAGTAGGTTGGGGGTTCAAGTCCTCTAGCCGGCACCACTTAGGGGCATAGTTTAAAGGTAGAACAGAGGTCTCCAAAACCTCCGGTGTGG
>NZ_JAHCDO010000089.1:0-790 GCF_050768835.1 Bacillus pfraonensis
CTCTTACTTGAGATATAAGCACATATAAACTTTTCTTCTTCTTTTTCTTTTACTATTACTGCTGCTGCATCTATTGATTCATGTTCCAACAGTTTATTTTCTATCTCCCCAAGTTCTATCCTAAAACCTCTTATTTTTACTTGACTGTCTATCCTTCCTAAGAATTCTATATTCCCATTTGGCAACCACCTAGCTAAGTCACCAGTTTTATACATTTTTTCTCCTTGGATATAGGGGTTATCTATAAATTTTTCTGTTGTCAGCTCTTGCTTATTTAAATATCCTCGTGCTAACCCTATGCCACTAATACATAGTTCCCCTGGAGTTCCTATGGGTAAAATCTCATTGCTAGAATCTACTATATACGCTTTATAATTCCCCATAGGTTTACCTATAGATATCTTCTTTTCTCCTTTACTTACATCTCTCAACATCGTTGAATAAATAGTAGCTTCAGTTGGTCCATAAAGATTGTGGAGTGTCAAATTCTCTGCTTTTTCTAAGAAAGAGTTGACGTCATTACTCCTCAATTCCTCACCTGCTAGGAATAGGTATTTTAAACTTGAGATATACTCAATTTCATCTATTGCCACATTTGAAAATATTCTAAAATGTGATGGCACAAAATTTATATGTGTTACTTTTTCTTGTTTTATAGTTTTCAAGGTATATAGTATGTCTTTGTTACCATCTGGTTTTAGTATTACAAGACTTCCATTCCCAAAAAACCATCCATAAAGTTCAGTCACTGACACATCAAATGCAAAATTTGTTTTCAATAAGTACTTAT
>NZ_JAHCDO010000090.1:0-2898 GCF_050768835.1 Bacillus pfraonensis
GCAGAGTGACAGGTGGTGCATGGTTGTCGTCAGCTCGTGTCGTGAGATGTTGGGTTAAGTCCCGCAACGAGCGCAACCCTTGATCTTAGTTGCCATCATTAAGTTGGGCACTCTAAGGTGACTGCCGGTGACAAACCGGAGGAAGGTGGGGATGACGTCAAATCATCATGCCCCTTATGACCTGGGCTACACACGTGCTACAATGGACGGTACAAAGAGCTGCAAGACCGCGAGGTGGAGCTAATCTCATAAAACCGTTCTCAGTTCGGATTGTAGGCTGCAACTCGCCTACATGAAGCTGGAATCGCTAGTAATCGCGGATCAGCATGCCGCGGTGAATACGTTCCCGGGCCTTGTACACACCGCCCGTCACACCACGAGAGTTTGTAACACCCGAAGTCGGTGGGGTAACCTTTTTGGAGCCAGCCGCCTAAGGTGGGACAGATGATTGGGGTGAAGTCGTAACAAGGTAGCCGTATCGGAAGGTGCGGCTGGATCACCTCCTTTCTATGGAGACATCAATGAACGTTGTTCATTGTATGAATAAGTAACGTTTCTACATTTTGTTTAGTTTTGAGAGAACTATCTCTCAAGATTGTTCTTTGAAAACTAGATAACAGTAAAGTGTAATGCATAGAAAGTGTAATCTTTCATACTTGGTTAAGTTAGAAAGGGCGCACGGTGGATGCCTTGACACTAGGAGTCGATGAAGGACGGGACTAACGCCGATATGCTTCGGGGAGCTGTAAGTAAGCTTTGATCCGAAGATTTCCGAATGGGGAAACCCACTATACGTAATGGTATGGTATCCTTACCTGAATACATAGGGTAAGGAAGACAGACCCAGGGAACTGAAACATCTAAGTACCTGGAGGAAGAGAAAGCAAATGCGATTTCCTGAGTAGCGGCGAGCGAAACGGAATCTAGCCCAAACCAAGAGGCTTGCCTCTTGGGGTTGTAGGACATTCTATACGGAGTTACAAAAGAACGTGGTAGACGAAGTAGTCTGGAAAGGCTCGTCATAGAGGGTAACAACCCCGTAGTCGAAACTTCGTTCTCTCTTGAATGTATCCTGAGTACGGCGGAACACGTGAAATTCCGTCGGAATCCGGGAGGACCATCTCCCAAGGCTAAATACTCCCTAGTGATCGATAGTGAACCAGTACCGTGAGGGAAAGGTGAAAAGCACCCCGGAAGGGGAGTGAAAGAGATCCTGAAACCGTGTGCCTACAAATAGTCAGAGCCCGTTAATGGGTGATGGCGTGCCTTTTGTAGAATGAACCGGCGAGTTACGATCTCGTGCAAGGTTAAGCCGAAGAGGCGGAGCCGTAGCGAAAGCGAGTCTGAATAGGGCGTTTAGTACGTGGTCGTAGACCCGAAACCAGGTGATCTACCCATGTCCAGGGTGAAGTTCAGGTAACACTGAATGGAGGCCCGAACCCACGCACGTTGAAAAGTGCGGGGATGAGGTGTGGGTAGCGGAGAAATTCCAATCGAACCTGGAGATAGCTGGTTCTCCCCGAAATAGCTTTAGGGCTAGCCTCAAGTGTTAGAGTCTTGGAGGTAGAGCACTGATTGAACTAGGGGTCCTCATCGGATTACCGAATTCAGTCAAACTCCGAATGCCAATGACTTATCCTTGGGAGTCAGACTGCGAGTGATAAGATCCGTAGTCAAAAGGGAAACAGCCCAGACCGCCAGTTAAGGTCCCAAAGTGTGTATTAAGTGGAAAAGGATGTGGAGTTGCTTAGACAACTAGGATGTTGGCTTAGAAGCAGCCACCATTTAAAGAGTGCGTAATAGCTCACTAGTCGAGTGACTCTGCGCCGAAAATGTATCGGGGCTAAATACACCACCGAAACTGCGGATTGATACCTTTGGTATCAGTGGTAGGGGAGCGTTCTAAGGACAGTGAAGTCAGACCGGAAGGACTGGTGGAGTGCTTAGAAGTGAGAATGCCGGTATGAGTAGCGAAAGACGGGTGAGAATCCCGTCCACCGAATGCCTAAGGTTTCCTGAGGAAGGCTCGTCCGCTCAGGGTTAGTCAGGACCTAAGCCGAGGCCGACAGGCGTAGGCGATGGACAACAGGTTGATATTCCTGTACCACCTCTTTATCGTTTGAGCAATGGAGGGACGCAGAAGGATAGAAGAAGCGTGTTATTGGTTGTGCACGTCCAAGCAGTTAGGCTGGTAAGTAGGTAAATCCGCTTACCGTGAAGGCTGAGCTGTGATGGGGAAGCTCCTTATGGAGCGAAGTCTTTGATTCCCCGCTGCCAAGAAAAGCTTCTAGCGAGATAAAAGGTGCCTGTACCGCAAACCGACACAGGTAGGCGAGGAGAGAATCCTAAGGTGAGCGAGAGAACTCTGGTTAAGGAACTCGGCAAAATGACCCCGTAACTTCGGGAGAAGGGGTGCTTTCTTAACGGAAAGCCGCAGTGAATAGGCCCAAGCGACTGTTTAGCAAAAACACAGGTCTCTGCGAAGCCGTAAGGCGAAGTATAGGGGCTGACACCTGCCCGGTGCTGGAAGGTTAAGGAGAGGGGTTAGCGCAAGCGAAGCTCTGAACTGAAGCCCCAGTAAACGGCGGCCGTAACTATAACGGTCCTAAGGTAGCGAAATTCCTTGTCGGGTAAGTTCCGACCCGCACGAAAGGTGTAACGATTTGGGCACTGTCTCAACCAGAGACTCGGTGAAATTATAGTACCTGTGAAGATGCAGGTTACCCGCGACAGGACGGAAAGACCCCGTGGAGCTTTACTGTAGCCTGATATTGAATTTTGGTACAGTTTGTACAGGATAGGCGGGAGCCTTTGAAGCCGGAGCGCTAGCTTCGGTGGAGGCGCTGGTGGGATACCGCCCTGACTGTATTGAAATTCTAACCTACGGGTCTTATCGAC
>NZ_JAHCDO010000091.1:0-899 GCF_050768835.1 Bacillus pfraonensis
CGTCACACCACGAGAGTTTGTAACACCCGAAGTCGGTGGGGTAACCTTTTTGGAGCCAGCCGCCTAAGGTGGGACAGATGATTGGGGTGAAGTCGTAACAAGGTAGCCGTATCGGAAGGTGCGGCTGGATCACCTCCTTTCTATGGAGAATTGATAAGCACTGCTTATCAATATAAGTTTCCGTGTTTCGTTTTCGTTTAGTTTTGAGAGTTCAATAAAAGTGTTGACTCTTAAAAGAGGATATGATATAAATTAATTCTGCAATTTGTATGGGCCTATAGCTCAGCTGGTTAGAGCGCACGCCTGATAAGCGTGAGGTCGATGGTTCGAGTCCATTTAGGCCCACCATACAACTTGGGGCCTTAGCTCAGCTGGGAGAGCGCCTGCCTTGCACGCAGGAGGTCAGCGGTTCGATCCCGCTAGGCTCCACCAAAAGCTATTTTATATAGCGTGGTATGTTCTTTGAAAACTAGATAACAGTGTAGCTCATATTTTTTAATTTTAGTTTGGTTAAGTTAGAAAGGGCGCACGGTGGATGCCTTGACACTAGGAGTCGATGAAGGACGGGACTAACGCCGATATGCTTCGGGGAGCTGTAAGTAAGCTTTGATCCGAAGATTTCCGAATGGGGAAACCCACCATACGTAATGGTATGGTATCCTTATCTGAATACATAGGGTAAGGAAGACAGACCCAGGGAACTGAAACATCTAAGTACCTGGAGGAAGAGAAAGCAAATGCGATTTCCTGAGTAGCGGCGAGCGAAACGGAATCTAGCCCAAACCAAGAGGCTTGCCTCTTGGGGTTGTAGGACATTCTATACGGAGTTACAAAGGAACGAGGTAGACGAAGCAGTCTGGAAAGGCTCGTCACAGAGGGTAACAACCCCGTAGTCGAAA
>NZ_JAHCDO010000092.1:0-1295 GCF_050768835.1 Bacillus pfraonensis
CCCCCCTCAAGATGAGATTTCCCATAGCGTAAGCTAGTAAGATCCCTGAAAGATGATCAGGTTGATAGGTTCGAGGTGGAAGCATGGTGACATGTGGAGCTGACGAATACTAATAGATCGAGGACTTAACCATATAATATGAATACAAATGTTATCTAGTTTTGAAGGAATATATATTTAAAATTCCTGTTGACATTCTGAAAAGAATGTGTATAATAATAAAAGTCTGGTAATGATGGCAGAGAGGTCACACCCGTTCCCATACCGAACACGGAAGTTAAGCTCTCTAGCGCCGATGGTAGTTGGGACCTTGTCCCTGTGAGAGTAGGACGTTGCCAGGCAAAGCGGAGGATTAGCTCAGCTGGGAGAGCACCTGCCTTACAAGCAGGGGGTCGGCGGTTCGATCCCGTCATCCTCCACCATATACGCCGGCTTAGCTCAATTGGTAGAGCAACTGACTTGTAATCAGTAGGTTGGGGGTTCAAGTCCTCTAGCCGGCACCAGTTTTTATTGTACGAGCCATTAGCTCAGTTGGTAGAGCATCTGACTTTTAATCAGAGGGTCGAAGGTTCGAGTCCTTCATGGCTCACCATTTATTAAAATAATATGCGGGTGTGGCGGAATTGGCAGACGCACCAGACTTAGGATCTGGCGCCTTTGGCGTGGGGGTTCGACTCCCTTCACCCGCACTTTTAATAAAATATCTCATAACATGTCTTGCGGAAGTAGTTCAGTGGTAGAATACAACCTTGCCAAGGTTGGGGTCGCGGGTTCGAATCCCGTCTTCCGCTCCAATTTTCAATATGACATGCCGGGGTGGCGGAACAGGCAGACGCACAGGACTTAAAATCCTGCGGTGGGTGACCACCGTGCGGGTTCGACCCCCGCCCTCGGCACCATATGCGCCCGTAGCTCAATTGGATAGAGCGTTTGACTACGGATCAAGAGGTTAGGGGTTCGACTCCTCTCGGGCGCGTTTTCCTTCGGGAAGTGGCTCAGCTTGGTAGAGCACCTGGTTTGGGACCAGGGGGTCGCAGGTTCAAATCCTGTCTTCCCGATATTTATATTTTGGGGCCTTAGCTCAGCTGGGAGAGCGCCTGCCTTGCACGCAGGAGGTCAGCGGTTCGATCCCGCTAGGCTCCACCAAAAAGTTCTTTGAAAACTGAACGAAACAAACAACGTGAAACGTCAATTTTTATTTTAGATGCTAGACAAACTTTATTGGAGAGTTTGATCCTGGCTCAGGATGAACGCTGGCGGCGTGCCTAATACATGCAAGTCGAGCGAACCGATTA
>NZ_JAHCDO010000093.1:0-842 GCF_050768835.1 Bacillus pfraonensis
AAAATGGAAGTACAGGGAGCGCTTTTGAAAAATTACTGGAGTAATATAAATTACTAATTCTATTGCATATACTAAATATTACCGCTATAACTTCCTTTACATTATAGGGAAATATCCCTATTTCTATAAGTGGATATTTCCCTATAATCCTACTTTTGTTATCAAAAATGGAAATACAGAGAGCGCTTTTGAAAAATTACTTGTAAATCGATAATATAGTTGTTTAATTCTTATTGAACTAAAGCACCTGTTTGTTTAAGTGAATACATTCACATTTATCATTTTCCGACAGAAGACTCCTTCCTCAAAAATGTGAAGGTGTGAAAACACCAATTTTAGGTGGGGGATGAATGTCGGTAGGCGTAAGCCTACTTTTTTTAGTATACTGTAGGTATCCTACGAAAAAAGTGAGGTGCAACCCATGTTAGTAAATAAGGCATATAAATTTCGTATCTATCCAAATAAGGTACAAGAAATATTAATTGCTAAAACCATTGGGTGTAGTCGCTTTGTATTTAACCATTTTCTTGCTCTCTGGAATGACACCTATAAAGAGACAGGAAAAGGATTAACCTATCCTTCTTGCTCTGCCGAGCTTACTCAATTAAAAAAGCAACAGGATACACTTTGGTTAAAAGAAGTAGATAGTATTGCTCTTCAATCCACATTAAAAAACCTCGCAGATGCTTTTTCGCGTTTTTTTTAAGAAACAAAATGATATTCCACGATTCAAATCTAAAAACAATAAGGTTCAATCCTACACAACAAAGCAAACGAACGGCAATATTGCGATTGTAGGTAACAAAATGAAATTACCGAAACTTGGCCTTATTCGCTTTGCC
>NZ_JAHCDO010000094.1:0-1039 GCF_050768835.1 Bacillus pfraonensis
AGTACCGTGAGGGAAAGGTGAAAAGCACCCCGGAAGGGGAGTGAAAGAGATCCTGAAACCGTGTGCCTACAAATAGTCAGAGCCCGTTAACGGGTGATGGCGTGCCTTTTGTAGAATGAACCGGCGAGTTACGATCCCGTGCGAGGTTAAGCTGAAGAGGCGGAGCCGTAGCGAAAGCGAGTCTGAATAGGGCGTTTAGTACGTGGTCGTAGACCCGAAACCAGGTGATCTACCCATGTCCAGGGTGAAGTTCAGGTAACACTGAATGGAGGCCCGAACCCACGCACGTTGAAAAGTGCGGGGATGAGGTGTGGGTAGCGGAGAAATTCCAATCGAACCTGGAGATAGCTGGTTCTCCCCGAAATAGCTTTAGGGCTAGCCTCAAGTGTTAGAGTCTTGGAGGTAGAGCACTGATTGAACTAGGGGTCCTCATCGGATTACCGAATTCAGTCAAACTCCGAATGCCAATGACTTATCCTTGGGAGTCAGACTGCGAGTGATAAGATCCGTAGTCAAAAGGGAAACAGCCCAGACCGCCAGCTAAGGTCCCAAAGTGTGTATTAAGTGGAAAAGGATGTGGAGTTGCTTAGACAACTAGGATGTTGGCTTAGAAGCAGCCACCATTTAAAGAGTGCGTAATAGCTCACTAGTCGAGTGACTCTGCGCCGAAAATGTACCGGGGCTAAATACACCACCGAAGCTGCGGATTGATACCTATGGTATCAGTGGTAGGGGAGCGTTCTAAGGACAGTGAAGTCAGACCGGAAGGACTGGTGGAGTGCTTAGAAGTGAGAATGCCGGTATGAGTAGCGAAAGACGGGTGAGAATCCCGTCCACCGAATGCCTAAGGTTTCCTGAGGAAGGCTCGTCCGCTCAGGGTTAGTCAGGACCTAAGCCGAGGCCGACAGGCGTAGGCGATGGACAACAGGTTGATATTCCTGTACCACCTCTTTATCGTTTGAGCAATGGAGGGACGCAGAAGGATAGAAGAAGCGTGCGATTGGTTGTGCACGTCCAAGCAGTTAGGCTGGTAAGTAGG
>NZ_JAHCDO010000095.1:0-467 GCF_050768835.1 Bacillus pfraonensis
GCTTTTGCAAAAAGAAATGACTATAGAGACACCTATTGGTCAAAAGTTATATTGGGATTATTTATGCTATGTAAAAGAACATCCTATTAATACATGGAATACAGATACATATATTATGTATGGAGCCAAGGATGAACTGTGCGAACTTGAAACTATTAACTATTTTACAAAAAAACATCGTTGTGAATTAGAAGTCATGGAAACAGGTGAACATTACTTTCATACTGAAGAACAGTTAAAGATATTTGAACAGTGGTTACACAAACATATCGATTAACAAATTACAATTTATCTTGAACCTGTTAGAGAAGAATGCTGAATATTTGAACTACTCACCACTTAACGTCCTTACGGACTGTTTGAAGTGGGAGATTCCTAAGTACAGAGTTCTATCGAACTCTAATGGATTAGGCTATCCCCGTAGTTCCTACGGTTAAGAGACGAATTGCTTCGTTTCTCAGGTTGAT
>NZ_JAHCDO010000096.1:0-765 GCF_050768835.1 Bacillus pfraonensis
AAAAAATCTTATGAGCAAAACGGGTTCTACTTTGCATATGGTAATGTTCTCAGTATTAAGTATACTCTTGTCAAAATATAGCAGGAAATCGGATGTTATAATAGGAACTCCTGCATCAGGAAGACAACATTCAGATATGTCAAATATAATAGGAATGTTTGCAAATACTTTAGCAGTGAGAAGTTATCCGTCAAGTGAGAAGAGATACATTGATTACCTATATGAAGTAAAAGAAAATGCTCTTGAAGCTTATGAAAATCAAAGTTATCCATTCGAAGAATTAGTAGATAAATTAGGTTTAGCAAGAGATGCGAGCAGGAATCCATTATTTGATGTATTTTTGAATGTCATAGATACCTTTGATGTTGAAGACATTGTGTTAGACGACTTGATGATGAAAAGGCTACCTGTCCGCACGGGGAAATCAAAAGTTGACATATCCTTGAATGTAAAACCAGTGGAAAAAGAATATGAGATAGAACTTGAATATAGTACTAAATTGTTCAAGAAAGAAACAGTAGAAAGAATGATTGGTCACTTATTAAAGATAATATCGGAAATAGTAGATAGTGACGAAAAGTTGATAAAAAATATAGAAATATTAGATAAATGTGAGGAAGAAAAAATACTGAATGAGTTTAATAAGACAGACTTCCATTTTCCTTTGGAAAAGACAATATACGAAGTATTGGAGGAGAAAGCTAAACAATCTCCCAATAAAATTGCTTTAGAATTTATGGGCAAAAGTATGAGTTATAAGGAAGT
>NZ_JAHCDO010000097.1:0-421 GCF_050768835.1 Bacillus pfraonensis
GCAAAGTAATGCCGGCGCTTTGTCTGTAGTGAGAACCGTAGGTTCTCCAAAATGTTTTACTAATCTTTTCATGAAGGCATAGGCAGCCTGATGATCCCGTTTTTTACGAAGTTGAATATCCAATGTGTGTCCATCTTTATTAATTGTACGATAGAGATAACACCACTCGCCCTTAACTTTGATATAAGTCTCATCCAAATGCCAGGATAAGCGTGCAGATTTATTTTTCACTTTCCAAATTTGATAGATGAGATTGCCATATTCATGAACCCAGCGCATGATGGTTGTTGGGTGAACTGAAATACCACGTTCTTTCAGGATTTCAGATACATCGCGATAACTTAAAGAAAAACGACAGTAGTAGCCGACAGCTACTAAAATAATATCTTTCTTGAACTGTTTCCCTTTAAAATATCGCATT
>NZ_JAHCDO010000098.1:0-539 GCF_050768835.1 Bacillus pfraonensis
CTGTTTTGCTCGCAATTTACCATCCGCGAGTTTGTACGTAACCATGACAAATGGAAAACATTATTTTCTCGTGCTCTAAATAAACAACTGATCCTATCTGGTCGGAAAGATGCCAAACATGGCAATTTTGTATTTCAGTATGTGCTCGAGACAAAAGAATTGTGGATGACGACAAGTTCTGGGAAAACACTTATGTTTCCAGCTGTTACGTTCCCGTATGGACAAGAAATGATTGAAGAAGTAATCACAACCCAATTACAGTGTAAGAATAAGAAAAAGGATGGCAAACCGATTGCGTGGTCTGTGGAAGACCACGGGGAGTATTACATTGTAAAATGTTTAGTCGATGTGCCGAAAAACCCTCATACGAATTACAGTACATCAGATGGTATGATCGGTGTAGATTGTAATCTTGAGCATGTTGCTTGGGCAAATGTAACGAAGGATGGGAATTATAAAGGAAGTGGCTCCCTTCATTTTTCTATTATGGGTAAATCTACAGGACAAATCACAAAAATCATCGAAGTGGAAGTGATTCG
>NZ_JAHCDO010000099.1:0-368 GCF_050768835.1 Bacillus pfraonensis
AAAAGAAGAAAAGCCTCTGCATACGCTTCATGGTAGCTGCAAAGGCTTTTTGTTACGCATCTTGTTTATCCCTTATAGTATAGATATGTAAGAGATAAAACAAAGAAAAAACACCCCATTTAGATGCTTATCGTACGATTATTCTACCGTAATAAAACTTATTAATAAACTAAGTACAGGTAATGTTACGATTTAATGTAATTCTTTATGTTTTCAGTTGAAATTAATGAGTGAATCTACCGCCAAGTTGTTGTTCCGCTATAGCTACTAATCGTTTTGTGATTTCACCACCAACAGAACCATTTGCACGAGATGTTGTATCTGGACCAAGTTGTACGTCAAATTCTTGTGCAATCTCATACTTCATT
>NZ_JAHCDO010000100.1:0-350 GCF_050768835.1 Bacillus pfraonensis
AACTGTTTTGCTCGCAATTTACCATCCGCGAGTTTGTACGTAACCATGACAAATGGAAAACATTATTTTCTCGTGCTCTAAATAAACAACTGATCCTATCTGGTCGGAAAGATGCCAAACATGGCAATTTTGTATTTCAGTATGTGCCTGAGACAAAAGAATTGTGGATGACGACAAGTTCTGGGAAAACACTTCAGTTTCCAGTTGTTACGTTCCCGTATGGGCAAGAAATGATTGAAGAAGTAATCACAACCCAATTACAGTGTAAGAATAAGAAAAAGGATGGCAAACCGATTGCGTGGTCTGTGGAAGACCACGGGGAGTATTACATTGTAAAATGTTTAGTCGAT
>NZ_JAHCDO010000101.1:0-402 GCF_050768835.1 Bacillus pfraonensis
CGGCGAGCGAAACGGAATCTAGCCCAAACCAAGAGGCTTGCCTCTTGGGGTTGTAGGACATTCTATACGGAGTTACAAAGGAACGAGGTAGACGAAGCAGTCTGGAAAGGCTCGTCACAGAGGGTAACAACCCCGTAGTCGAAATTTCGTTCTCTCTTGAATGTATCCTGAGTACGGCGGAACACGTGAAATTCCGTCGGAATCCGGGAGGACCATCTCCCAAGGCTAAATACTCCCTAGTGATCGATAGTGAACGAGTACCGTGAGGGAAAGGTGAAAAGCACCCCGGAAGGGGAGTGAAAGAGATCCTGAAACCGTGTGCCTACAAATAGTCAGAGCCCGTTAACGGGTGATGGCGTGCCTTTTGTAGAATGAACCGGCGAGTTACGATCCCGTGCGAGG
>NZ_JAHCDO010000102.1:0-446 GCF_050768835.1 Bacillus pfraonensis
CAATCCTACACAACCAAGCAAACGAACGGCAATATTGCGATTGTAGGTAACAAAATGAAATTACCGAAACTTGGCCTTGTTCGCTTTGCCAAAAGTCGTGAAGTAGAAGGTCGTATTCTAAATGCAACGATTCGACGTAACCCAAGTGGTACATACTTTGTATCTATCCTTGTCGAAACAGAGATACAAGAAATGCTTAAAACGGAATCCACTTGTGGAATGGACGTTGGGTTAAAAGATTTTGCTATTCTTTCTGATGGAACAACATACAAGAACCCTAAATACTTCCATATATTAGAAGGAAAGTTAGCAAAAGCACAGCGTATCCTTTCCAGAAGAACGAAAGGTTCTTCGAACTGGAACAAGCAGCGTATGAAAGTTGCAAGAATCCATGAACATATTGCCAATGCGAGAGCTGATTACTTACATAAACTCTCTACTGAAAT
>NZ_JAHCDO010000103.1:0-304 GCF_050768835.1 Bacillus pfraonensis
TAGGGAAATATCCACTTATAGAAATAGGGATATTTCCCTATAATGTAAAGGAAGTTATAGCGGTAATATTTAGTATATGCAATAGAATTAGTAATTTATATTACTCCAGTAATTTTTCAAAAGCGCTCCCTGTACTTCCATTTTTAATAACAAAAGTAGGACTATAGGGAAATATCCACTTATAGAAATAGGGATATTTCCCTATAATGTAAAGGAAGTTATAGCGGTAATATTTAGTATATGCAATAGAATTAGTAATTTATATTACTCCAGTAATTTTTCAAAAGCGCTCCCTGTACTTCCA
>NZ_JAHCDO010000104.1:0-305 GCF_050768835.1 Bacillus pfraonensis
TGAATCTAGCGATCTACCAAGTGTGAACACATCAAATGATTTAGCGTATGTCATATATACTTCAGGAACAACAGGACTGCCTAAAGGTGTTATGATAAATCATCAGGGTGTAGTTAATCAATTAAGTTACTTGGAATCAGAATACCCAATTTTAGAAGATGATAAGTACTTATTGAAAACAAATTTTGCATTTGATGTGTCAGTGACTGAACTTTATGGATGGTTTTTTGGGAATGGAAGTCTTGTAATACTAAAACCAGATGGTAACAAAGACATACTATATACCTTGAAAACTATAAAACAAG
>NZ_JAHCDO010000105.1:0-297 GCF_050768835.1 Bacillus pfraonensis
TCTAGCGATCTACCAAGTGTGAACACATCAAATGATTTAGCGTATGTCATATATACTTCAGGAACAACAGGACTGCCTAAAGGTGTTATGATAAATCATCAGGGTGTAGTTAATCAATTAAGTTACTTGGAATCAGAATACCCAGTTTTAGAAGGTGATAAGTACTTATTGAAAACAAATTTTGCATTTGATGTGTCAGTGACTGAACTTTATGGATGGTTTTTTGGGAATGGAAGTCTTGTAATACTAAAACCAGATGGTAACAAAGACATACTATATACCTTGAAAACTATAAAA
>NZ_JAHCDO010000106.1:0-296 GCF_050768835.1 Bacillus pfraonensis
TTACCAGATTCTAGTTTCACAAACTCTAGTGATATATAACCTTCGTTTCCTTTATAACTAATCTTCGCCCAGCCGTTTGCTTTCCCTAAAATCGTTACTTTTTCTCCGTTTTTCAAGTTTCCTAGTATCGCACTGCTTGTATTTGCTGCACTTCTCACTCGTAAACTTGTTGCGGTAATTATTCCACCTTCTTGTGCTTCATTTGTGATGTTTCCTGGTTTCTCTTCTTGCTTACCAGATTCTAGTTTCACAAACTCTAGTGATATATAACCTTCGTTTCCTTTATAACTAATCTT
>NZ_JAHCDO010000108.1:0-309 GCF_050768835.1 Bacillus pfraonensis
AGTTCTCTCGCTCACCTTAGGATTCTCTCCTCGCCTACCTGTGTCGGTTTGCGGTACAGGCACCTTTTATCTCGCTAGAAGCTTTTCTTGGCAGCGGGGAATCAAAGACTTCGCTCCATAAGGAGCTTCCCCATCACAGCTCAGCCTTCGCGGTAAGCGGATTTTCCTACTTACCAGCCTAACTGCTTGGACGTGCACAACCAATCGCACGCTTCTTCTATCCTTCTGCGTCCCTCCATTGCTCAAACGATAAAGAGGTGGTACAGGAATATCAACCTGTTGTCCATCGCCTACGCCTGTCGGCCTCGG
>NZ_JAHCDO010000109.1:0-341 GCF_050768835.1 Bacillus pfraonensis
GGTCATTTTGCCGAGTTCCTTAACCAGAGTTCTCTCGCTCACCTTAGGATTCTCTCCTCGCCTACCTGTGTCGGTTTGCGGTACAGGCACCTTTTATCTCGCTAGAAGCTTTTCTTGGCAGCGGGGAATCAAAGACTTCGCTCCATAAAGAGCTTCCCCATCACAGCTCAGCCTTCGCGGTAAGCGGATTTGCCTACTTACCAGCCTAACTGCTTGGACGTGCACAACCAATCGCACGCTTCTTCTATCCTTCTGCGTCCCTCCATTGCTCAAACGATAAAGAGGTGGTACAGGAATATCAACCTGTTGTCCATCGCCTACGCCTGTCGGCCTCGGCTTAG
>NZ_JAHCDO010000110.1:0-291 GCF_050768835.1 Bacillus pfraonensis
GAGATAATACGTTATATTTTCTCATGATACGTAATACTTTTTTATGATTCATTACGATGTTAAATTGATCACGTAGACAAGCTGTAACCCGACGATATCCATACCGATATTTATGATGTTGACATATTTCTATTACGGTTTTTTCTGCATGATTAGTTACTGTTTTCTCCTGCGTTTTCCAACGATAATAAGTAGCACGTGAAATATTAAATATGGAACACAGTTCTGCAATTGTAAAAATTGATTGCCATTCCTTTATCATTTTCATTATTTCTTCTTTTCCTCCCACCT
>NZ_JAHCDO010000111.1:0-357 GCF_050768835.1 Bacillus pfraonensis
AGGCGTAGGCGATGGACAACAGGTTGATATTCCTGTACCACCTCTTTATCGTTTGAGCAATGGAGGGACGCAGAAGGATAGAAGAAGCGTGCGATTGGTTGTGCACGTCCAAGCAGTTAGGCTGGTAAGTAGGCAAATCCGCTTACCGTGAAGGCTGAGCTGTGATGGGGAAGCTCCTTATGGAGCGAAGTCTTTGATTCCCCGCTGTCAAGAAAAGCTTCTAGCGAGATAAAAGGTGCCTGTACCGCAAACCGACACAGGTAGGCGAGGAGAGAATCCTAAGGTGAGCGAGAGAACTCTGGTTAAGGAACTCGGCAAAATGACCCCGTAACTTCGGGAGAAGGGGTGCTTTCTTAA
>NZ_JAHCDO010000112.1:0-410 GCF_050768835.1 Bacillus pfraonensis
TAACCTCGCACGGGATCGTAACTCGCCGGTTCATTCTACAAAAGGCACGCCATCACCCGTTAACGGGCTCTGACTATTTGTAGGCACACGGTTTCAGGATCTCTTTCACTCCCCTTCCGGGGTGCTTTTCACCTTTCCCTCACGGTACTGGTTCACTATCGATCACTAGGTAGTATTTAGCCTTGGGAGATGGTCCTCCCGGATTCCGACGGAATTTCACGTGTTCCGCCGTACTCAGGATACATTCAAGAGAGAACGAAGTTTCGACTACGGGGTTGTTACCCTCTGTGACGAGCCTTTCCAGACTGCTTCGTCTACCTCGTTCCTTTGTAACTCCGTATAGAATGTCCTACAACCCCAAGAGGCAAGCCTCTTGGTTTGGGCTAGATTCCGTTTCGCTCGCCGCTACT
>NZ_JAHCDO010000113.1:0-572 GCF_050768835.1 Bacillus pfraonensis
CAGTCAAGTAAAAATAAGAGGTTTTAGGATAGAACTTGGGGAGATAGAAAATAAACTGTTGGAACATGAATCAATAGATGCAGCAGCAGTAATAGTAAAAGAAAAAGAAGAAGAAAAGTTTATATGTGCTTATATCTCAAGTAAGAGACCTTTGGAAGATTTGGACATAAGGATATACCTGGAAAGAAGTCTACCTTATTATATGATACCGCAATATTTTATAGAGATGGATAACATTCCATTAACAGGGAATGGAAAGTTAGACAGAAAGTCTTTACCAGAACCCGATATTATGTCAAATAGAGGAGCATTAGTTTTACCTAGAAATGAAATTGAAGAGAGCTTGTCTAAAATATGGTCAGAAGTGTTAGGGATAGAAAACATAGGCATAGATGATAATTTCTTTAAAATGGGTGGGCATTCACTAAAAGCAACGGTATTGGTATCGAAGATACACAAAGAATTAGAAAAGGAAATCCCATTAAAGGAATTATTTAGACTTCCAACAATTCGGGAATTAGGTGGGTTTATTAGTGATGTGAAGGAAAGTATGTATTTAAGTATAGAGAAGG
>NZ_JAHCDO010000114.1:0-911 GCF_050768835.1 Bacillus pfraonensis
ACCACGAGAGTTTGTAACACCCGAAGTCGGTGGGGTAACCTTTTTGGAGCCAGCCGCCTAAGGTGGGACAGATGATTGGGGTGAAGTCGTAACAAGGTAGCCGTATCGGAAGGTGCGGCTGGATCACCTCCTTTCTATGGAGAATTGATGAACGCTGTTCATCAATATAAGTTTCCGTGTTTCGTTTTGTTCAGTTTTGAGAGAACTATCTCTCAGAAATAAATGTATGTTCTTTGAAAACTAGATAACAGTGTAGCTCATATTTTTTAATTTTTAGTTTGGTTAAGTTAGAAAGGGCGCACGGTGGATGCCTTGACACTAGGAGTCGATGAAGGACGGGACTAACGCCGATATGCTTCGGGGAGCTGTAAGTAAGCTTTGATCCGAAGATTTCCGAATGGGGAAACCCACCATACGTAATGGTATGGTATCCTTATCTGAATACATAGGGTAAGGAAGACAGACCCAGGGAACTGAAACATCTAAGTACCTGGAGGAAGAGAAAGCAAATGCGATTTCCTGAGTAGCGGCGAGCGAAACGGAATCTAGCCCAAACCAAGAGGCTTGCCTCTTGGGGTTGTAGGACATTCTATACGGAGTTACAAAGGAACGAGGTAGACGAAGTAGTCTGGAAAGGCTCGTCACAGAGGGTAACAACCCCGTAGTCGAAACTTCGTTCTCTCTTGAATGTATCCTGAGTACGGCGGAACACGTGAAATTCCGTCGGAATCCGGGAGGACCATCTCCCAAGGCTAAATACTCCCTAGTGATCGATAGTGAACCAGTACCGTGAGGGAAAGGTGAAAAGCACCCCGGAAGGGGAGTGAAAGAGATCCTGAAACCGTGTGCCTACAAATAGTCAGAGCCCGTTAACGGGTGATGGCGTGCCTTTTGTAGAATGAACCGGCGAG
>NZ_JAHCDO010000115.1:0-291 GCF_050768835.1 Bacillus pfraonensis
CTGGAAACATGACAAAGTTTAATAAATTAATCGTAATTGTTTTATGAAGAGAACTATAGGGCATTCCTTTTTGAAGTTGGGATGTGTATAGCCTTCCCCAGTAATATAAACTTCTCTTAATCATATCATGATTATTATTTAGCTGGATTTCTACATTTACCTTTGTTCCTGTATCTAATGTTGCGGAAATATCTAAAATCGATAATTTATCCTCTTCATGTTCCCTGTATAAATGTGGATCTTCTAATTGTAACGAAACAATGGGTGATTCTAAAGAATCTTGTAACATAG
>NZ_JAHCDO010000116.1:0-329 GCF_050768835.1 Bacillus pfraonensis
CTGAAGTTAACGCATTAAGCACTCCGCCTGGGGAGTACGGCCGCAAGGCTGAAACTCAAAGGAATTGACGGGGGCCCGCACAAGCGGTGGAGCATGTGGTTTAATTCGAAGCAACGCGAAGAACCTTACCAGGTCTTGACATCCTCTGATAACCCTAGAGATAGGGCTTCCCCTTCGGGGGCAGAGTGACAGGTGGTGCATGGTTGTCGTCAGCTCGTGTCGTGAGATGTTGGGTTAAGTCCCGCAACGAGCGCAACCCTTGATCTTAGTTGCCATCATTAAGTTGGGCACTCTAAGGTGACTGCCGGTGACAAACCGGAGGAAGGTGG
>NZ_JAHCDO010000117.1:0-294 GCF_050768835.1 Bacillus pfraonensis
TTCTGGAAACATGACAAAGTTTAATAAATTAATCGTAATTGTTTTATGAAGAGAACTATAGGGCATTCCTTTTTGAAGTTGGGATGTGTATAGCCTTCCCCAGTAATATAAACTTCTCTTAATCATATCATGATTATTATTTAGCAGGATTTCTACATTTACCTTTGTTCCTGTATCTAATGTTGCGGAAATATCTAAAATCGATAATTTATCCTCTTCATGTTCCCTGTATAAATGTGGATCTTCTAATTGTAACGAAACAATGGGTGATTCTAAAGAATCTTGTAACATAGC
>NZ_JAHCDO010000118.1:0-299 GCF_050768835.1 Bacillus pfraonensis
CTCGACTTGTAGGTCTCGCAGTCAAGCTCCCTTATGCCTTTGCACTCTACGAATGATTTCCAACCATTCTGAGGGAACCTTTGGGCGCCTCCGTTACACTTTAGGAGGCGACCGCCCCAGTCAAACTGCCCACCTGACACTGTCTCCCGGGTCGATAAGACCCGTAGGTTAGAATTTCAATACAGTCAGGGCGGTATCCCACCAGCGCCTCCACCGAAGCTAGCGCTCCGGCTTCAAAGGCTCCCGCCTATCCTGTACAAACTGTACCAAAATTCAATATCAGGCTACAGTAAAGCTCC
>NZ_JAHCDO010000119.1:0-567 GCF_050768835.1 Bacillus pfraonensis
CAAGTAAAAATAAGAGGTTTTAGGATAGAACTTGGGGAGATAGAAAATAAACTGTTGGAACATGAATCAATAGATGCAGCAGCAGTAATAGTAAAAGAAAAAGAAGAAGAAAAGTTTATATGTGCTTATATCTCAAGTAAGAGACTTTTGGAAGATTTGGACATAAGGATATACCTGGAAAGAAGTCTACCTTATTATATGATACCGCAATATTTTATAGAGATGGATAACATTCCATTAACAGGGAATGGAAAGTTAGACAGAAAGTCTTTACCAGAACCCGATATTATGTCAAATAGAGGAGCATTAGTTTTACCTAGAAATGAAATTGAAGAGAGCTTGTCTAAAATATGGTCAGAAGTGTTAGGGATAGAAAACATAGGCATAGATGATAATTTCTTTAAAATGGGTGGGCATTCGCTAAAAGCAACGGTATTGGTATCGAAGATACACAAAGAATTAGAAAAGGAAATCCCATTAAAGGAATTATTTAGACTTCCAACAATTCGGGAATTAGGTGGGTTTATTAGTGATGTGAAGGAAAGTATGTATTTAAGTATAGAGAAG
>NZ_JAHCDO010000120.1:0-291 GCF_050768835.1 Bacillus pfraonensis
TAGGCAGCACGAGATACACCGGCAATTTCACATAAAAGGATGACTGACAGATTTTCGTTCGCATGTAAATCTTGAATCGCTCTATATTTATTTTGTAGACGAATACTTGTTAACGACGCCTCCTTTCGAGTTCCTCTAACTTTTTAAAAAAAGCATTTTCAGCACGTAATCGTTCATTTTCTCGTTTTAAACGTTTCATTTCTAGTTTAAATTTTTCTTCCACTGTTAATTCATATTCCTCTTTCTTTCGACCTCGTTGATCTTGTAATGCCTCTTCACCATTTGCCTCAA
>NZ_JAHCDO010000121.1:0-515 GCF_050768835.1 Bacillus pfraonensis
GAGTTTTATTAAGTCCAGAGGGACTTAATCGACGATTTAATTCGGCTTCTGTAGCCTTCTTTCGAACTGTATTTATTACACTTCTACAAGCTAAAATTGGAGGGTTATCTAAGATTTCTCATTCTCTTTCTGCTTACTTTGAGCGCATTCGTATCCTTGATTCTACAACCTTTCAAGTTCCAGATCGATTCGCATCTACTTATCCTGGTGCCGGAGGATGCAGTCATAAAGCTGGTGTAAAAATTCAACTAGAGTATGACTTATTGAGTGGAGAATTTTCTGATGTGAAAATTGAACCAGGCAAACGGAGTGATCAGGCGTATGGTGCGACTCGAACAGGTATGATACAAAAGAATGAACTATATATTCATGACCTAGGATATTTTCGTTTACAAGACTTTAAGTCTATTCAAGATAAGCAAGGATATTATTTATCACGTCTTAAATTACCAACTAAAATATATAGAAAAGAATTCGAAACAGTGGTATTTAAAACAAAACCCGCTCAATTGAGA
>NZ_JAHCDO010000122.1:0-332 GCF_050768835.1 Bacillus pfraonensis
TCGATTCGCATCTACTTATCCTGGTGCCGGAGGATGCAGTCATAAAGCTGGTGTAAAAATTCAACTAGAGTATGACTTATTGAGTGGAGAATTTTCTGATGTGAAAATTGAACCAGGCAAACGGAGTGATCAGGCGTATGGTGCGAATCGAACAGGTATGATACAAAAGAATGAACTATATATTCGTGACCTAGGATATTTTCGTTTACAAGACTTTAAGTCTATTCAAGATAAGCAAGGATATTATTTATCACGTCTTAAATTACCAACTAAAATATATAGAAAAGAATTCGAAACAGTGGTATTTAAAACAAAACCCGCTCAATTGAGAT
>NZ_JAHCDO010000123.1:0-473 GCF_050768835.1 Bacillus pfraonensis
TTCTTTTCTATATATTTTAGTTGGTAATTTAAGACGTGATAAATAATATCCTTGCTTATCTTGAATAGACTTAAAGTCTTGTAAACGAAAATATCCTAGGTCACGAATATATAGTTCATTCTTTTGTATCATACCTGTTCGAGTCGCACCATACGCCTGATCACTCCGTTTGCCTGGTTCAATTTTCACATCAGAAAATTCTCCACTCAATAAGTCATACTCTAGTTGAATTTTTACACCAGCTTTATGACTGCATCCTCCGGCACCAGGATAAGTAGATGCGAATCGATCTGGAACTTGAAAGGTTGTAGAATCAAGGATACGAATGTGCTCAAAGTAAGCAGAAAGAGAATGAGAAATCTTAGATAACCCTCCAATTTTAGCTTGTAGAAGTGTAATAAATACAGTTCGAAAGAAGGCTACAGAAGCCGAATTAAATCGTCGATTAAGTCCCTCTGGACTTAATAAAACTC
>NZ_JAHCDO010000124.1:0-286 GCF_050768835.1 Bacillus pfraonensis
TTCTATGCCTCTATCAAATGATTTTTGCACCAGAACCGTAACAACACTGATAAGGAAGAATTGGCAAATAAATTATATGCGTATCGCAACAGTAGAGTACATGGGAAAAGGGATGCGAAAATGGATCTACTGGTTCCATCTATTTTGGAGTTTATTAAAAGAAACGTTCGTTATTAAAAACAGCACCTAACCTTGTTTAAATACGGTTAGGTGCTGTTTTAGTTACCATAGTCCCACTTATCGGCAGCAAAACGGTTGCTATTAATCTCCAAAAAAATATAAGTAT
>NZ_JAHCDO010000125.1:0-284 GCF_050768835.1 Bacillus pfraonensis
AGCACGAGATACACCGGCAATTTCACATAAAAGGATGACTGACAGATTTTCGTTCGCATGTAAATCTTGAATCGCTCTATATTTATTTTGTAGACGAATACTTGTTAACGACGCCTCCTTTCGAGTTCCTCTAACTTTTTTAAAAAAGCATTTTCAGCACGTAATCGTTCATTTTCTCGTTTTAAACGTTTCATTTCTAGTTTAAATTTTTCTTCCACTGTTAATTCATATTCCTCTTTCTTTCGACCTCGTTGATCTTGTAATGCCTCTTCACCATTTGCCTC
>NZ_JAHCDO010000126.1:0-281 GCF_050768835.1 Bacillus pfraonensis
CTGATAATTTAATACGCCTGTCTGTTGGATTGGAAGCGTGGGAGGATATTGCCCTAGATTTAGCGCATGCACTGCAAAAGCTATCGAATACATTTTCTCATGTGAACGGAGAATAAAGTGAAACTTTAATCAGTGGTTTTTTTTTTTCATCCCCCCACTGATTATCAGCTCTCACCAATCGGGTCTTTACGGGCAGTTTTTCTTCCACCTAACTTCTTTGCTCCCGCCGAATTTTGAGGTGGGAGTATTACTGCCCTAAAGTAGCGGGATAAAAAAATGAG
>NZ_JAHCDO010000127.1:0-299 GCF_050768835.1 Bacillus pfraonensis
GTTTGTCACCGGCAGTCACCTTAGAGTGCCCAACTTAATGATGGCAACTAAGATCAAGGGTTGCGCTCGTTGCGGGACTTAACCCAACATCTCACGACACGAGCTGACGACAACCATGCACCACCTGTCACTCTGCCCCCGAAGGGGAATCCCTATCTCTAGGGTTGTCAGAGGATGTCAAGACCTGGTAAGGTTCTTCGCGTTGCTTCGAATTAAACCACATGCTCCACCGCTTGTGCGGGCCCCCGTCAATTCCTTTGAGTTTCAGCCTTGCGGCCGTACTCCCCAGGCGGAGTGCT
>NZ_JAHCDO010000129.1:0-256 GCF_050768835.1 Bacillus pfraonensis
TATTCCTGTACCACCTCTTTATCGTTTGAGCAATGGAGGGACGCAGAAGGATAGAAGAAGCGTGCGATTGGTTGTGCACGTCCAAGCAGTTAGGCTGGTAAGTAGGCAAATCCGCTTACCGCGAAGGCTGAGCTGTGATGGGGAAGCTCCTTATGGAGCGAAGTCTTTGATTCCCCGCTGCCAAGAAAAGCTTCTAGCGAGATAAAAGGTGCCTGTACCGCAAACCGACACAGGTAGGCGAGGAGAGAATCCTAAG
>NZ_JAHCDO010000130.1:0-299 GCF_050768835.1 Bacillus pfraonensis
TTAAACCACATGCTCCACCGCTTGTGCGGGCCCCCGTCAATTCCTTTGAGTTTCAGCCTTGCGGCCGTACTCCCCAGGCGGAGTGCTTAATGCGTTAACTTCAGCACTAAAGGGCGGAAACCCTCTAACACTTAGCACTCATCGTTTACAGCGTGGACTACCAGGGTATCTAATCCTGTTTGCTCCCCACGCTTTCGCGCCTCAGTGTCAGTTACAGACCAGAAAGTCGCCTTCGCCACTGGTGTTCCTCCATATCTCTACGCATTTCACCGCTACACATGGAATTCCACTTTCCTCTT
>NZ_JAHCDO010000131.1:0-248 GCF_050768835.1 Bacillus pfraonensis
ACCTCCTTTCTATGGAGAATTGATGAACGCTGTTCATCAATATAAGTTTCCGTGTTTCGTTTTGTTCAGTTTTGAGAGAACTATCTCTCAGAAATAAATGTATGTTCTTTGAAAACTAGATAACAGTGTAGCTCATATTTTTTAATTTTAGTTTGGTTAAGTTAGAAAGGGCGCACGGTGGATGCCTTGACACTAGGAGTCGATGAAGGACGGGACTAACGCCGATATGCTTCGGGGAGCTGTAAGTA
>NZ_JAHCDO010000132.1:0-292 GCF_050768835.1 Bacillus pfraonensis
AGCTTTACTGTAGCCTGATATTGAATTTTGGTACAGTTTGTACAGGATAGGCGGGAGCCTTTGAAGCCGGAGCGCTAGCTTCGGTGGAGGCGCTGGTGGGATACCGCCCTGACTGTATTGAAATTCTAACCTACGGGTCTTATCGACTCGGGAGACAGTGTCAGGTGGGCAGTTTGACTGGGGCGGTCGCCTCCTAAAGTGTAACGGAGGCGCCCAAAGGTTCCCTCAGAATGGTTGGAAATCATTCGTAGAGTGCAAAGGCATAAGGGAGCTTGACTGCGAGACCTACAAG